>WTHO01000246.1 GCA_011523115.1 Halieaceae bacterium
AACCTTTGATATGGCGCTGTTTGATTTATGTCAGTCGGGTGTCATTTCCGAAGAGGACGCGCTTCGTAACGCCGACTCCGAGAATAATCTCAGACTGCGCCTGAAGCTCGCGGGTGAACAATCGGGTGACGTGGAGAGGGCGACCTTTAGTCTGCAGGGTTCCTGATCGACGGCGGCGCG
Organism: Halieaceae bacterium; assembly: GCA_011523115.1. Lineage (GTDB taxonomy): Bacteria > Pseudomonadota > Gammaproteobacteria > Pseudomonadales > Halieaceae > Luminiphilus. Next base: position 181 of record WTHO01000246.1, read on the forward strand.
CGGAGCCAGCCCCAGCCGGAAGGACTTACCGGCGATCCGACAGTAGTTTGTCGATGATGCGCTCCAGCTGCTTGAGGTTGTTGCACTCCTTTGCGACGTGGCAATGTTTTTTAATCAGCGGCATTTCGGAGTCCCCGGTGCCCCATAGGCGTGTTGATTCCGGGTTGAGCCAGATCACCTGTCGTGACCGAGCCTTGATCTCTGCTAGCAGCTCGACTCGTGGGTCCGCCTGATTGTTGCGAGCATCGCCCAGGATGATGACGGTAGTGGCCCGATTAACCTCTGCCAGGGCAAGGTCGGTAAAGTCCTCAAGGGCCCGCCCGTAGTCTGTCGCACCACCATATTTGAGGTTAACGCGCTCGATCGCCTCCTCGACGGGCAGTGTGGCAAATAGATCAGTGACCTCGCCCAGTGCGGCGGAGAACGCAAAGCTGCGAGTTCGCGGCAAAACATCCTGCAAGGCATACAGAAACATCAACAGAAACTTGGCGTAGGCTGCTACTGAGCCGCTGACATCGCAAATGGCCATGATTTGGGGTCGTTTGCGTTCGGTTCTGCGCCAGCGGGGATGGAAGGGCACCCCGTCTGTAGGGATGGCGCGGCGAACCGTCTCGGCGACGTGCAGCTTCCCCCGACGATATCGCCTTCGACGCCGTCCATGGCGTGCAGCCAATTTGCGCGCCATACGGTCCATCAAGCGTTTGAGGCGCGTCATTTGACTGTGATCGATATTGCCCAGCTTGAGCTTGGACAGTGATTCATCGAGTAGATCTTCGGTGGCTGCACTGGCATGAATAAGATAGGCCCGTTCCACCCGATCCCTGACACGCTCGCGAAGCTGTTCTCGCAATGCCTGCACTGCCTCAAAGGCTGCAGGCTCGCTCTGCTCAAACTCGATCGCTGCCTCGCGGAGCGCCTCGTCGCCGAGCGCGTCAAGTATTTTGCGCACGTACTGACCGCGCTGCGTGAAGAGCGAAATCTCTTCTACTTTGGCGTCAGCCGCCGCCGTCTCGATGGCGACCGATAGCGCGGTCTCGTCGTTTGACTCCAGTGCATCAAACAGGGCATTACCCCTGAGCCCCTCCAGTGGATCCTGATTGGGCTGAGTGGTCGCCTCGCCGGTCGGCTCCGTCTGCCAGTCGACGGGGCTTGTCGGCGCTTCACCATCCGCGCCATCCCCGCTCTCGGTTGGTGTCTCTGACGCAGTCGGCTGGAAGTAGTCGTCAAAAGCCGCCTCAAACAGCTGTAAGTCATGTTGAGATTTGGCGAGCGCAGCGGCTAGACCATTTTTGAGCAATGTTTTGTCCGCGTAGCCGGTCAACTCGACGACTTCGATGGCATCGAGCGTGTCGGCGGGTGAAACCGGAATTTTCTTGCCGCGGAGATAATGTACAAAGGCCAGCAGTTGATCACTGCTTGTTGTGGGGGTGGCTTGCGCCTCCGGCGGCGACGGCATTGTGATCAGCCTGTTGCGGTCATCATGAGCTTCGGTAACTGGCTTTCGGCAGTTTGAATGTCCTCCTCATACTTGAGAAGGACGTTCAGGGTATCCCTTACCAGCGCTCCATCGAGGTCGCGAGCGTGCAACAGCACCAAGCTTTTCGCCCAATCAACGGTCTCAGAGATTGCGGGCGCTTTCTTCAGATCGAGAGATCGTATGGCGTGCACAAAACGCACCAGTTGCTCGGTCATCGACTGCGCCAGATCGGGCACTCGACTGGCGACAATCCGCGCCTCCAATTCGACTGACGGAAACGGAATGTGCAGGTGCAGGCAACGTCGTTTTAATGCGTCCGAGAGATCCCGGGTGTCGTTACTGGTCAGAAAGACAAGTGGCTTGGACTGCGCGTGAATGGTGCCAAGCTCTGGAATCGACACTTGAAAATCTGACAGGACTTCCAGCAGTAGCGACTCGAATTCAAAATCCGCTTTGTCGATTTCGTCAATCAGCAACACACCACCGCGTTCTTCCCCCATTGCCTTCAACAGCGGCCTCGATTCCAAAAAATCCTCGGAATAAAAGACGTCGCCGAACTGGCGCAGCCGGCTCATGGATTCAGACAGTCCCTGTGCGCCCTCCAGTACATCGCCCAATTGTTCTTTCAGCAGTTGGGTGTAAAGCAGTTGCTTGCCGTATTTCCATTCGTAGAGCGCCTTGCTCTCGTCCAGACCCTCGTAACACTGGAGTCGCACCAGAGGTCGATCCACGACCGTCGCGCAGGTTTTTGCCAGCTCGGTTTTACCTACACCGGGCGGCCCCTCAATGAGTACCGGCTTTTCCAGCGCTGCGGCGAGCCGCACGACGGTCGCTATGCGGCTAGTGCAGATATAGCCGGCCGACTCGAAAGCACGTTGGATTGCGTCGACGTCGCTGAGGGTGGGGTAGTGGGTATCGGACACAGATTTCTCTCGGTTGTGTGAATTCAGCCGCCGGTGGCATTCATGAAGCGCACAATCTGCGGCTCGTCAGGGCGATCAAAAACGTGTCTCTCCGGTTTGATCGACAGGCTGCCAATGATAGCCGTTTTGATTTCATCATCACTGCAGTTCGACCGAAGTAGCCCGCGCAGGTCAATGGATTCCTCGTTGCCTAAACACATCAGCAAGCGTCCCTCAGCGCTAATTCGCAGCCGGTTGCACTGTGCGCAAAAGTTGTTGCTGTGAGGGGAGATAAATCCTACCCGGGTGGTAGAGCCGGAGATCAGGTAGTCACGGGAGGGGCCAGCAGTCTCCTCCGCTGAGAGCGGTTCGAGGCAAAAGTGTTCGTTGAGTTCGGCGTGCAGGGCGTCGGAGGAGACATATGCTAGGGGCTTGCCGCCCACGTTCACCTGGCCCAAGGGCATCTCCTCGATGAAGCTAATGTGGATATTTTTGGCGAGGGCAAATTGGGTCAGCGGCAGCACTTCATCGCGATTTAACCCATCCAATACCACCACATTTAGGCGAATCCGATCGATACCCTGAGCGATTGCAGCGTCGATGCCCTCGAGCACGCGGTTAAGATCGCCGGTACGCGTAATCACTTTGAAGCGAGGCGCCTGGAGACTGTCGAGGCTGATGTTGACTGAATTAACACCCGCATCACGCAGTCGCGGCGCCATGTCGGCCAGTTGGCTGGCGTTGGTGGTCAGGGCCAGAGTCTCTAATTTTGGTAGCTGGCCTAAACCGGCAAACAAATCTGTGATGCCTCGTCTGATCAGGGGCTCACCACCGGTAACGCGAATTTTACGTACGCCCAACTCGGTGAAGAGGCGCGCGATTCTCACCAGCTCCTCGATCGTCAATACGTCCTTACGGGGCAGGAACTGCATGGTTTCAGCCATGCAGTACTGACAGCGGAAATCGCAGCGATCCGTTACGGACAGACGCAGATAGGATATTCGGCGATCAAAGCCGTCTATCAGCCGCGCTGGAGTGTTGATTGGCATGCGGGGGAGTTTACACAAGGGCGAGGGTTGGGGAGCATACAGGAGATGAAAACAATGACCTACCTTGATCCACGAGAAAGTATCTGGCCGGGCCTCGTGTCCGGATTATGCCTGGCC
>WTHO01000019.1 GCA_011523115.1 Halieaceae bacterium
TTGCGAGGTTAACCTCACTTTGCATGCCGCGCATGACACCGATAGAGACTATCCGGCCATCTGGCGCGGCCAGGTCCAGGTTCGTCTGCATCAGGTCACCCCCGGCGATATCCAAGATCACGTCGACTTTTCCCGCAAACCCGGCCGATGCAAACTGTGCAAGGAGATCGTTTTCACGGTGATTGGCCACGAACTGCGCGCCCAGTGCCTGCACCGCTTCACAGCGTTCGGCGTTGCCAGCAGTGGAGAGCACGGTGGCGCCCATGACCTTTGCCATTTGTACCCCGACCGAACCAACACCGCTGCTGCCGCCGTGAATAAGGACTGTCTCACCCTCCGTCAGTCGGCCGCGTTCAAAGACGTTGTACCAAACGGTCAGCAACGCCTCAGGTAAGGCCGCACCCTGTTCGTCCGATAGCGCTCCGGGTAGCGTGAGGCAGTGATCCTCGCGTGCAATGGCGAGCGATGCGTAACCTCCCCCGTGTGTCAGTGCGCAGACGCGGTCGCCCTCACTGAGATGCTGGCATCCCGCGCCTACGGCGACCACCTCGCCAGAGACTTCGAGCCCGGGTATGGGCGAGGCATCCTCGGGGGGCGGATACAGACCAAGTCGTTGCAACACATCAGCGCGATTGACGCCGGCACAGCTGACCCTGATCAGTACCTCATCAGAGGCAGGGGCCGGCGCCGAATCGGCGACCATGTGGGCGGTCTCCGGCGTTGTAAATGCGATGTAGTGTCTTTTCATAAATGGGCCTGCTTGGCGTATCGTGACGTGTTCTGGGGTGTCACTGGCAATTCGGTGTCGCTAGACTACCCCGACAATCGGGTTTCTGGGAGCATGCATCATGTTGCGTTCGATGCCGGTCAGGCGACTAAAACGTGGTTTCAAATTGGGGTTGATCAAGCTGTTGATCGGTAACAAGGCCGCGGGTGTTCATCTCTCTTACGTCGGGCGAGGTTCGGCACAGGATTTATGTCGTCGCATTGCGGATATCGGCCATACCGATGTGTTGGTCGTGACCGATAAAGCGTTGAAAGAACTTGGCTTGGCTGAGCGTGCGTTGAGCGGTTTGGTGGACGCTGGCGTAAATCTCCACTGGTATGCCGGGGTAGATCCCGACCCCACATTCGCACATGTCATCGAAGGACGCCAAGCATTGAGGTCCGCGGGCTGCACGGCCATTGTTGCTGTTGGCGGTGGGTCGTCAATGGATGCCGCTAAGATCATCGCCTGTACCCGGTCCAGTGATGAGTCGCCAGATCAGTGGGTAGGGTTGAACAAGATCCCGGACGATGTCCTGCCAATCTATGCGATTCCCACGACCTCGGGAACCGGCAGTGAAGCCACGATGGGTGCTGTCATCAAGGACCCCGAAGAGCAGCTCAAGCACATCATTGTGGGAGACGGGTTGCTGCCTCAGGCAGTCGCACTCGACCCCGATCTATTGCTGGGATTACCCGCTCCTGTCACGGCGGCTACTGGCATCGACGCGCTGACACACGGCATTGAGGCCTATATCTGCATCTGGGACCGGGGGACCCGCAAAGAAAATGGTCGGCTCGCCATACAGGGTGTATTCCGGTGGCTTGAGCGGGCGGTTAATCATCCTGATGACGTTGACGCGCGCCAGGGGATGGCGGTGGCTGCCTATCATGCAGGCATTGCGATCAATCAAGTTGGCGTCGGAAATGTTCATGCCATTGCTCATCAACTCGGCGCGCGCTATGGCATTCCACATGGTCAAGCCAATGCTATGGCGCTGCCCCATGTTTTGAGAGCCTGTGTGGCTGAAGCCGAGACGGCACTCGCAGAATTGGCTGTGGTCACAGAGGTGTCGGATGCAGCGTCACCTGCGGCTCGCGCGCAGGCTTTTGTCGACGCGGTCACCGACCTCATCGCCAAAGTTGGCATTGCCGACACTGATGCACGGATTCAGCCAGCAGACTGGCCAGCGATCGCCCACGCTGCGATGGATGAGAGCGATGGCTACGTCTCGCCGAGACTCCTGACAAAAACCGAAATGATGGATACCTTGGAGCGCATTACCGCGCGCTAATTTGTTGTATCCACTCTGCCGCCAGCGACATGAAGCGCTCGTGCGCGGGGGTCGGTCCTTCGGAACAGGGAAACCCATGGGCCTCCTCGAGAAAGTGTTCGTGCTGTACGTTTACTCCGGCTAGTTCCAATGTTTTCGCGAGTCTTCTGCCGTCATCCCGCAGGGGGTCTTTCTCAGCGGTAATCAGGAGAGAGCGAGGAAATCCGTGGAAAGGCGTGCGCCGCCCGGGGAACATGACTTCAATTGACGGGTCTGCCGGCGCCATGCCGTTAAGATAGGTATCCATAAACCACCGCATGATGGGCGTCGTGAGAGGCCCGCTTTTCGCGTGTTCAACATAGGAGCGCACCTCAGCGTGGTAGTGCTGTGTGGCGGGATAAATCATCAGGCAGCCCCTCAGACGGGGTTCGTCCGGCATTCGCGCTGCAGTTGCCAGCGTCAGATTACCGCCGGCACTGTCCCCCGCTATGACGACCTCGCCATTGTTTGGCGCCAGCGCATTGAGGTTATCAATAATCCATCGCGACGCGGCCATGGCGTCCTCATGGGCAGCAGGAAAGGGGTGCTCCGGCGCCAACCGATAGTCGATAGACATAAGTGAGCAATTTGTCCGCGCTGCCAAGAGGTGACAGAAGGGATGATGGGTCTCCAAATCACCTATGGTCCAGCCGCCGCCGTGGAAATAAATGATCATAGGGCGTTGGGGCGAGCCGTGATACATCCTCGATGCCAGCGTGCATTCGGGGAGGGGAAGCTGAAGAGAGCTCGTATTGATTTCGGGAAGCTGCGTATTCTCCCAAGCTAGCCGGTTCATTCGCCGGTAGTACCAGCGAAAAGCGAGGGCTTTAAGTTGGTTTATGAGTGTCGCCAAAACTCATTACTCTGCGTCGATATACCGCGCTTCAGGATCCGATTGATACTCGTATCGGCCATCAGAATTAATGCCGCGCCTGATGTTACCGCGGTGCCACAGATAATTCAGGTGCGCCACCGTCTCGCCAGTCGCCATCTGGATTTCGTCATCACCAATCTCACGCCCAAACATGCAGTTGAAGCATTCGGGGAGTACCTTCGGCTCCATGAGTAAGTCGTACAAATTAGCCAGCGCGAGACGGTGGCTGTCAATGATCTGATTGAGCCTGACCCGCACACCCGTGAATGGCGCCTGGTGCGCGGGTAGCACCAATAAATCCTCGGGCAACATACCGAGCAGTCGCGTACTAGAGGCCAGCCATGCTTCGAGGGGGTTGCCATCGGGCTCGGTGGGGAACACAGACACGTTGGGCGTGATGCGCGGCAGAATTTGGTCGCCGGCAATAACCAGTTGCAGTGCAGGGCAATAGAGGCAGGCGTGCTCCGGAGAGTGGCCTTGTCCGGTCACAATCTGCCAGTAACGACCTCCTATGGATAACGTCTGTCGGTCACTCAGGCGTTGATAGTTATGAGGCAGCGGCGTGGCAAATTGGCCAAAGCTGCCGAAGCGCTGGCGGTAGTTATCCAGCTGCGCATCAGAAAAACCGGTGCGGTGGTAAAAAGTCGTCGCCGCTTCAGGCGCTTGTTCGCCGGTATAGCCCATGATGAGGCTGCCGGTGAGAAACTCAGCCTGCGTCATGTGTAGATCGCAGTTGAATCGCTCACAGAGCCAGCCTGCG
>WTHO01000206.1 GCA_011523115.1 Halieaceae bacterium
GTCCAATTGGGAGGTATTGCCCGCAGAGCATCAGGAGCAGATCGAGGAGCTGGCGAGTCGCTGCGCCAGCTCCTCGATCTGCTCCTGATGCTCTGCGGGCAATACCTCCCAATTGGACGTCCGGTACAAAACCAGCCGCCGCGGTAGCGGCGCCGCCGTCTCTTCCAAAAAGGAGGGCCGAGCGCTGAGCACCCGATCCGCGGCCTGAATGAAACCCAGCTCGTCAGCGATCAACCCCAGCGTATCCAGAGTCGGTGAGGTTGCCAGCACACCAGCCAGAGCGTATCGGTCATAAGAGGGCTTGAAGCCATACAAGCCGCAATAGCTCGCCGGTCGAATCGTCGAACCGGCTGTCTGTGTCGCCAATGCCAATCTAACGTCGCCCGCGGCGACAGCTGCGGCCGATCCACTGCTCGACCCACCCGGCGAGCGCGCAATAGATAACGGATTGACCGTGTTTCCCGGCTGATAGGTCGCCAGCTCCGCGGTCACCGTTTTCCCCGCGACGATAGCGCCCGCCTGTCTCAAATCCGAAACACAGTCAGCCTCATCTTTTTCGAGCAGCGCCTGTATCACCGCCTGAGGCAAGTTAGTGCCACACCGGGTCGGATAGTCGCGGGTAGCGATCACATCCTTCACGCCAATCGGCAATCCGCTCAGCGTGTCCGGGCGGGCGGCCATCACCTGACGATCGCCGCATACCCAGGCACCGAACCGATCGTCACCCACTGTCAGCGAGGAGCCGGAGATCACTCGCTTGCCTCAGAGATCACGGGCTTCTGTGCCCCCATATCATCGGCGCATCGTAGGTTTTCACCTGCCAGTTATCGCCCACTCGCGTGCTGTTGCAACCAAACTCCAGTCCAAACCCGGAAGGCGTTACGAGATAGAAGGACTCGGTCAGGTCGTTGGTGTGTTTGCCCAGCTCCATCATCAGTGGAATACCCAGGTCTCTGACGCGGTCGTAGGCGATCCCCACATCATTGATGGACCGCCCCTGCAGCATCAGGTGATTGAAGGTACCCGGTGGAATGTCGCCAAAAGGCGGCATCACTGCCAGCGAGTGGTGCCGGGGGTTACAGTGAAAAAAGGTGGCGTCCTTCTCACCGCCGTCCCACACAATTCGGTCACTGATTTTGAAGCCCATCGTGCTCGTATAGAAACGCTTTGCCGCTTCGTAATCCTCCACGAAATAAACCACGTGACCCAACCCATCTTCCCCGGTCCAGTACCCTGAGATGCCTCCGCTAGGGGCAAAAGGCAACTGTTCATAAACCGGCCCGTAGAAAATCTCAGTGGGCATCGCACTCACGGGGTCAAGAAATTGATAACCCGCAGTGACCCTGCGTTCCTCGCAAAGCGCCTCCGACATCGGCGAGAGCCCTACGCCAGCATCCTCCAATGATCTCGCCATCTCGCCGAGCGCCGCCTCATCATCAAGCTGCCAACCCACCGCCCGGACAGCATCGCCATCTGATTCGTAAACCGCGATGCGATGATGCCATTCATCCAGTCGATAGAAGGTGACCCCGGGTCCCTGCTCGGCCCCCATTCCCAGCACGCCAGTGAGCAGCTCATGCCACTGTGCCGACGCGCTGGTGTCGATTGCGAAATACCCCAGTCCTGAAATCATCATCGTGTTACTCCTGTTCGTCCTGCCTCAAGCAGTGCCCGAAGCCACAAATCGCTCATAATGGATGCTGCCGGGGGCAAGCCCCGCAGAAAGTAGCCGCTCAATCGCCGCATCGATCAACCCCTCGGGCCCACAAACGTAGGCTTCGGTGTCGGGGTCCAGCGACTCGAAGTCGACGGGCATCAGAGCATTGCCGCTCACGTGATCCTGTTGCGCACCTGACTCCACGCACAGATTGAGTCGCAGCGTTGGCATCCACGACTCAAGGCGCCGCAGAAACATCGGATCGAGCAGTGCGTCGGGTGATGAACAGCCAAGATTCAACGTCAGCGGCGGCTTCGAGCCACTGGTTGTGCGGATCTCTTGCAGAATGCTGCAGATGGGTGACAAACCTGTACCGCCCGCGATAAACAGCTGAGGCCGGGACCGCGATCCAGTCCAGGAAAAATCGCCAAAGGGCCCGCGAAGCTTCAACACGTCATCTGGCTTCGCCGAGTCTCTCAGGTACTCGGACATGAGACCTGAGTCCAGCATTCTGATCATGAAGGCGAGCTTCGGCAGTTCGGCCGGGGCCGTGCACATTGAATAGCTTCTCACCTCGCTCGACCCGGGTATCGTTACCTCGACGTACTGGCCCGCTCTGAAGTCCAGCCAGTGGCCCTCAGCCAGCTCGACCGTTAACTTCACAGCGTCGCTCGCAATCCACTCAACGCTGTCTACGAACGCCTGCACCTCCGAGGGACCAATCTCCTGACTTGAATAGTCAAAATGCAATGCGCCGTCAGCCGTCGCTTCAGAGACACAGCACAACATCTTGCCCTCATCACGCTCGGCCGGCATCAGACTGCTGGCGCGCCCCGACTGCACGGTCAGTGGCTCGGAGTCAGGTGCACCGAGACAGATGCAGCTCAAGCAGGTACCGCTCCGGCACTGGTTTCGAATCGGCACGCCCTGCTCGAGCGCCAACTCCAGAAAAGAGCGCCCACCTGGCGCGTTCACCTCAAAGGACGCACCATCGCTGAAATGGCACGTAATGAGTGGCACCTACTTGTTCCTCTGCCTGACAGACGTGCGATTGAAGTTATTCAGGTCATCGATTTTCTCAACCAGATAACCCGGGCTTTTGCCTTCGGACACGTTTCTCAGTCGAATACTTGACGCCTTATCACGACCCTGGGCGCCCGGCGGAGGCGGAGCAATGCCACGGTTGTGTCGGGAGGCCAACTTCCTCCACATGATGGCAGATACGTCTGTTTCCACCAGCTGCTCCCGCTGCCAGCCCGACCCGTCCGCATAAAAATCCTGCATGGCCTCCCGGGCGTGCATATCACAGTCATTGAAGCCCCTCAGTGCGAGAGGTTGGTATACGGTATCGAACCGATACGAAAACTGCTCTCTGTCCTCTTCTGTCGGGCAGTGCTTAACAAGCACCTCCCAGTACTCATAGGTATCGTCGGTGATCGGCACATACCATTCATACTGGGCGACACCCTCCTCAGGCCAATTTTCAACCAGCAGGACGCCAGGCAAAATGACGGAGGTTCGATACAAGCGACTGTTCAACCCCTCAACTTTGACGTCGAGGGCTTTATTCTCAAGGATTGGCTCCCAACGGTCCGTGAACAACCATTGCATCATCCCTTTCGGCCCGTCGGCCTCGTCAAATATCGTGATGCAATCCTCGCTGGCAGGCCTGATGCCGAGGGGTAGCACCCAATTATTTGACTGAACGATCGTGTTGTCCTTGTGTACCAAGATGTGCGCATTGTCGAAGCCGTTCTCGCAGGCGATCCGCCAGTTGGCTTCACCGGTGCGATGGATACCCAGCGCGACCACGTTATCGTCCAACAAAGACGGCGCCGCAGGCCACAACGGATGGGGAAAACGCTCACTGTTCTCGGGGAAGCGAAGCGGAAGATCCTCGCTTAAGGGGGGCACATCCTCGTCCGGAAAGTCATCCGCCCTGACGAATACAAAAATCAGGCCGGCGGCCTCCTGCACGGGGTAAGTTGTCAGGCCGGTATTCCCGATCAAGGGGTCGTCCGGGTTACCCACAAT
>WTHO01000194.1 GCA_011523115.1 Halieaceae bacterium
CGAGGCCTTAAGCCCGTCAGTGTGCCCAGTCGCGCTCTGCTCTGAATTGCTGGGACAGGTACTCCATCTGATCTGCCAGGACACGTTCTTTGGCAAGGAAATGCCATTCGTAGGTGTTGGGTTTGAAGGGCACCGCCAGGAGCGGCATATGGGCTTCTTCGGGGGTTTGGCAGTCCTTGAGCCAGTTACAGCGTTTGCAGGCGGCGACCACGTTTTCCCACTTGTCGGTGCCCCCGCGGGAGATCGGCAGAACATGGTCACGGGTGAGCTCACTGCGACTGAACTGTCCGCCGCAGTAGAGGCAGCGATGGTCATCACGCCGAAACAGCGTGCGGTTACAAAGTGGCGGGGTAAAGTGGTTCATCACCCGGCCCTGGAGCGCAACGATCGGTTGCAGGATAATTTCGGATCGAATGCCGGTCAGGCGTTGAATACCACCAAAAACAGGGGGCAGGGTGTCACCGATGCCGTACAGGACATCGCCTCGGGCGTAGGCGGTTACCGCCTCGTTGAGTGTCAGCCACCCTCTGGGTTGACCCGACACGTCCAGCTTGAGAATCGCTTGCATGGGTCTCGCTCACTGGTTTCTCTGACGGTACTGAAAAACCCTGCGCGTGACAATCGCTGAAACGGAAAATTCATGGTGACCCGGCAATCTTACTGGGCCACCCAGGCACCGCTGACGAGTTCTCGTTCGCCATCAAGTATCCTGCCATGGAATCGCTCGCCCGCCCGCACAGCGCCCACGCCCGCCGGGGTGCCGGTCATGACGATATCGAAGTCCTCTAATATCAGGAAGTGACGGAGCTCGGCGAGCATGACTTCGGGGGGATAAAGCATGAGGCTGACGTCACCTTTTTGTCGTAATACGTCGTCTACTCTGAGCTCGACGCCAAGCTGTGTAAGCGTATCGGGTGCGGTCACAAACTCGCTGAAAATCGCAGAGCCTGTGAAGGCTTTGCTGCGCTCCCAAGGCAGGCCTGCCGCTTTCAGTTTGGTTTGGGTTTCGCGTTTGGTCAGATCGAGACCAAAGCCAACCCCCGCGACATGCCCCTGCTGCATGAGTAAACAGATCTCGCCCTCGTAGTGAAGCGGCTCATCAAGCTCGGCAAACAGTTCATTGCCTATCGACGTCGCCGGCTTCATAAAAACCACCATGTTCTCTGCGGGTACAGAGGCCATTTCTTCAATGTGTGCTGTGTAATTCTTACCCACGCAAACCACTTTGCGCGGCTGCACGACTTGCCCGTTAAAAACGACTGATGTCATGGTGACTTCCCCTCAAGAGCGCGCACTATAAGCTTCTTGTCGGACTGCTGTCCGCATCGCCAAGCAACGCGTGTTCGGGTAGGCTTGCGCTCCATACGATAACGACAAGAATCCCAGGGGGTGCACTATGCTGCGTCGTTTTATCCAAGTAGTCGCGCTCGCGAGCGCGGTACTCAGTAGCGCCGCGCTGGCAATGGATCGCCCGAACATTCTCGTGATCTGGGGTGACGATATCGGCTTCTGGAATCTGTCCACCAACAACATGGGCATGATGGGTTATCAGACACCGAATATTGACCGCATCGCCAACGAGGGTGCGAAGTTCACTGACTACTATGGCCAGCAGAGTTGCACTGCGGGCCGTTCAGCATTTATCACAGGACAGTCGCCCATTCGCACCGGCCTGACCAAGGTGGGGGTGCCCGGCGCTGACCTCGGTATCCGGCCTGAGGACGTCACACTTGCAACCCTGCTGAAGGAGCAGGGCTATGCCACCGGGCAATTCGGCAAGAACCATCTCGGGGATCGCGATGAATTTCTGCCCACCCAGCACGGGTTTGATGAGTTCTTCGGCAACCTCTATCACCTCAACGCTGAGGAAGAGCCTGAAGATCCTGACTACCCGCAGAATCCGGCTTTTCGGGAGCGCTTCGGCCCCCGTGGGGTGGTCCACAGTTTTGCAGATGGCCGCGTGACCGACACCGGTCCGCTAAACAAAAAGCGGATGGAAACAGTCGATCTGGAGTTTCTGGATACCGCCCAGCAATTCATCCAACGCGCCGCGGAAGAGGACAAGCCCTTCTTCGTTTGGTTTAACTCCACCCGAATGCACTTTTGGACCCATACCCCCGAAGAAGAGAAGGGGTTGTCCGGCCAGGGTTTTTATAACGATGCCATGGTGGGCCACGATAATCTGGTGGGTCGGCTGCTCGATCAACTCGATGAGCTGGGTATCGCCGACAATACAATCGTCTTTTACAGCACTGACAATGGGCCGCACTTCAATACCTGGCCAGATGCCGCCATTACGCCCTTTAGAAGCGAAAAAAATACCAACTGGGAGGGGGGCTTTCGTGTGCCGGCGATGGTCCGCTGGCCGGGCAAGATCCCTGCCGGCACCATCCTCAATGACATGATGTCTCATGAGGATTGGGTGCCGACATTGATGTCAGCCGCGGGGCGTCCAACCGTCACCGAGGAACTCAAAGCCGGCGTGAATATCAATGGCCGGGACTACCACAACCACCTCGACGGGTACGATTTCCTGCCGTATTTGACCGGGGAGGTGAACCGGGGACCGCGCAACAGTTTCTATTACTGGAGCGACGACGGGCTATTGACCGCAATGCGCATCGGCGACTGGAAAGTCGTTTTTGCCGAGCAGCGCGCCAAAGAATTCGATGTCTGGCGGGAGCAGTTCCATACGCTTCGCATCCCCAAGGTCTTCCATTTGCGCCGCGACCCCTTTGAGCGCGCTGATGAGCACTCCAACACTTACAACGATTGGTGGGTGCGCACCGCGCTACCGCGACTGACTATGGCCAGGGTCGAACTGACGGGCTTTTTGGAGACGTTGAAGGTGTACCCGCCGCGTCAGCGCCCGGCGAGCTTTACCATTGACCAACTGATGGAGCACCTGTACCAACGCGCAGAATAGGGGGCAAGCACCTTGACTGATTGGCGGTGAAGTACCCGTGGTCAGCTACCGCACAATAAAAAGCGAGCTCAGGGCTCGCTTTTTTGTGGGAGAGACTTCCCGGGATCAATGCCCGCCAGCGGGGTCTACCTCCCAGCTCTCGGTCAGGAAGGCATGCACCACGCCGCCATCCACCGCGATGGTTTCACCCACGACATAATTGCCTGAGCGCGCCGCGAGGTAGATCGCGACACCTGCCATATCCTCGTCGTTGCCAATCCGCCCCGCGGGGACGTGCTGACCCACAATGTCGCCGAGGTCGCGAGCGGCTTTATTCATCTCCGAAGCAAAAGCGCCCGGGGCGATGCCCGTCACAATAATGCCGTCTTTGATCAGCCTCGCCGCGAGGCGTTTAGTGAGGTTGATGACGGCGGCTTTGGAGGCTTGATAGCTGTAGGTCTCCCAGGGATTCAGTCGCAGCCCGTCAATGGACGCGATGTTGATGACCTTGGCCGGCTGCGCTGCGGATGCGCCGGCTTTGAGCAGTCCGTGCATGGCCTGCGTCAGAAAGAAGATCGACTTCACATTCAGGTTCATCACCTTGTCCCAGCCCGCCTCAGGGAAGGTTTCAAAGGATTCGCCCCATGCGGCACCGGCGTTATTGACCAGCACGTCAATGCGCTCTTCATGCTCCGCCATCGTGGCCGCCAATGCCTTGCAGCCTTCTACGGTGGAGATATCCTGTGGCACGGCGATACAGTTGGGGCCCAGTTCTTCAG
>WTHO01000180.1 GCA_011523115.1 Halieaceae bacterium
CCTCAGCCCTCGGGAGAGCTTGCACGGCAGCCTCAAGGCCAGCCGCGCCCTCCTCGGTGGATGACGACCCATCGCTATGGATGAACTGGTAGCTGCCAATGCCAACACAGGCAGCGAGGATTAACCAGGGCACTGGGCGCACGACAGCCTTCACTGTCAGTCCTGTTCCCGGCGCAGATAGGGCAGCGCTACCCAGCGCACCGTAAACCAGACCCCGAGGGGGATGAGGCCCATCTCAATGACGTCTGTATTCAGCCCGGCGTAGCGCTCGCTGCCCAGATCATGTAGAGCGGCTAAAAGCCAGTGTATGAAATGTGCCAGGGCCGCCGCGAAGGTTACCTTCCAGGCCCAGTGCATGCTGTTTGAGAACATTTTCGCCACCGTTTCTTCCCTGAATTTGGCGGGCCACTCCCTGTGGCCCAGCGCAAGCCTACGACACTACAGAGCTACGCGGACACCGCTGGCCCTGCCTCGGGGAGCGTGAGTATAAATGCGGGGCGCTGTTGGGGACCACGGGAATAGTTCTGGTACGCTCAACACAAGGTAGACGAACGGGGTTGCCATGATTCCACTGCTTTTCTGGGGCGTTCTGTCGGTCGCATCGGCGGCACTGTCAGCAGCACTGGCAAGGGCGAAAGGGCGCCCGCAGCGCTACTGGCTCTGTGCGGGATTCCTGTTGGGGCCGATCGGTGTGGTTGCCATAGCGCTATTGCCCCGAGTCCCTGAGGGCGAAAACTGAGCAATGCGGCGGTACCGGGCTGCCGATTACAAATGGGCGGTTGTGATGTAGGCCTGAAACGGAATTGTAGCGACACTGTCGGTGCGCTGCGGCTCGCCTTCCTCCGCTTCCAACCGCCTTGCCCCACGGTGCGCCAACGGGGCTGCCCTTCAACCTAGCCATGCTGCTGGATAAGCAGCAACTGCAACCATCGACTGCGGTAAGCGGCAGCAAGCCCACGGGCAGTTTGGGTTTGGGCTTGGGCTTGGGTTGTGAACTTTGGCGCGGCCAGCGATCTCCCAAGGGAGCCTCTACAAACACCAGCGAAACCCACGGCAAGTGTTCTGTTTAGCCCCATTGGGGGTCCAGTGCGCACCCGATCTTGGCGGTGATAGTTACCTTCAGTGCTTATCCCTGCCCTACCTCCAAAGGGGTATGTTCCTCGCTTTTCGACCCAACCTAAAATGGCGCGCCTGCCCTCAGTCCAGAGGGCAAAGGTCTTTTCAATTTCGTCATTGGCAAGCAGTGCATGGCGAACTGTGATCGTTTAGGGACGAACGGATGCAACCCGCAACCTATTTGTCTCGCTTTATATTGGTCCTTTTCAGTTGTTATCTATCTGCAGCTGCCACGGCGCAAACCATTACCGCCTGTGGCAATGTCCAGACCGGCGGTCGTCTGATCTTCGACAAGGGTGTTTACAGCGATTGTGCGATGACGAACCCGTCAATACCTTCTCGAGATCGACCCTATCTTTCTTACACCCCTCCCGGGGAGGGCCCTGCCACTATTGGCATTCTGCTCGTGGAATCTGCAGATTTATCCCCCAGCCCGGTAGCTACCGATCTGTTTGGCGAATGGGATTCGGCTGATGCAGTCGTTGAGGATATGGGAGGGCACTATGCGGGTGACTGCTCTGACATGAGCGCTGCCAATCCAACGTTAGACCGACAAATTTTTACCGTGATTGACGGTAACGTGTACTGCGGCCGCTACAGCAGCGACTCGGGCGCCTCTATCCTGATTCGTGGCACATTGGATGGCTCTTCGGAAAGTTTTCGGGATCCCGCCGCTTTTGTCGTCACTGCATCGACGCCCGATGATCCAGCTCCAGCAACCGCCACCCCGGTTCCAGCCCTACCGGCGTTTGGCCTTTTTGTTCTTGTTGGCCTGGTCGCCTCACTGGGCCGACGTGGACTCCGCACGTTGAAATAAACGTTTTTTTGGCGGGCGCCGCGTGGTTCCCGCCCTGCCTCCTTCCGCCTGACCCCACGGTGGGCTGACGGGGCTGCTTTGGCTCAACGCTCTAGCAAAATGGGTTGGTTCCGCCGGTCGTCCCGCAATTTATCTGATTATTGGGGTTGCTCAGCAGGGCGTCGTTGCCTTTATTGATGTGGTGCCTCCTCAAGGCTTCTTTTTCATCCTGTACGTCTCTGGAGGTATACCTCGGCCCTCCCATAAAATCCCAGCCAACTGCCACTAGTAGACTGTCGAAAAAGAAATACGGAGTGACCTCATCGTCCGTTAGCGCACCATCGGCAATCACCGCTGATCGAGGGTAGTAAACCTTAAACGTCCTGCCGCCGCGCGTATATTGATCAGTTCTTTCGCTTTCCCCCTCCGGCTCCAACGCCGGCGCCATCAGGGCGAGGAATGCCTCCTCAGTCATGCCGATCGTAACCGAGGGGGATGCCACAGTATGGTGGTCAGCGGCCGCCCTGTTTGTGCTGCTGTCTATTGTGCCGCAAGCCGCCATGAACAACGTGAGGCCAATAGTTAGTACCCACCTTGGCGACATCCCAGAAGCGATATCACTCATCTGCTCCCTCTGCCGAGAGTCAAATCAACAGTGTAATGAAAAATCTTTGTCCTTACCCCTGTGATGGTATTTGGGTGCCAATGCTGTCGACCGTTCACTCAAAGGTGAGCTAGGAAGGCAGTGGGCGCTGCGGGTTCCCGCCTCCTGCCGCCTGGCCCCACGGTGCTGCTGGCGGGGTTACTGCATCGTCTCTGGCAGATTCATCCGGTCCAGCGGTAGATGACTCAATCCGGTTGGAAACTAGCGGCTGATAACCACCGGCACACCCGTCTTATTCTAGAGCGAGCCAACGCGCTAGTGACCAGACAACGATTGGGACTGACCCAACCACAATGTCGCTAACCGCCGACCAAAAAAATAATTCACTGCCGAGGCCGCTTAGCGCACCAACAAAAATGACATAAAAAAAAGTGGCTACCAGCCAAAAACTAATCTTCCAGCCCCAGAGCATTGAATTTGTAACTAACCTCTGTCCCATCTCGATTCCCTTCGATTGGAGTGCACCGACAGTAAACAACCGACAGTCGTGTGGTCCACACAATGGTTACATTTGATGGATTTGGAGCTGCGGTTTCCCCACCTCCTATCGCCTGACCCCACGGCGCGCAAAACGGGGCTTACTGCATCGCCTCTGGCAGATTCAGCCTGTCCTGCGGTGGGTTCTGACGAAACCGCCACGCGAGGTAAACACTTAGCAATACGCTGCCAAGTTGAATAGCGGCTTGCAAGTAAGGCGCCACCATATAGAACCAGCTTGGGATGTTTTCCTCCCACCACTCCAGCTCTAAAGGAGGCACGTTACCGTCATATACCGCTCCGTACATCTGGAGAATGAAGCCAAAACCCATTACCTGCATATAACAGCCAGCGATCGCCGCAAGGTACAAGACGGTTGCCAGCGCGAACTGCAAGCGCGAGAGTAGGCGAGCAGCGACAAACATTGCGACCACGTAGGCGAAAATTATAGTGATTGCTGTCTCGTTCCACTGAATAACCATTGCCTGAACCTCTGATACCCGCGCGAGAATATCCCCACGGGTGATTCCGTAAGCGTCAAAACCAAGGCCCAATGGAATCGTTTCTACAGGTGGTACTTCGGGAGTGGCGCTCATATCACGCTCCTTGTGTGAGGGTTGAGGGATTA
>WTHO01000097.1 GCA_011523115.1 Halieaceae bacterium
CCCAGAGCACCTTTATCGACGGTGACAAAGACGTGCTTCTCCACAGGGGATACCCGATCGAGCAACTGGCCGAGCACTCGTTCTATCTCGAGACCTGCGACCTGCTACTGAACGGCGAGTTGCCCACCGCCGAGCAAAAAGAAGAGTTCGTCGGCATCATGACGCGCCATACGATGGTGCATGAGCAAATCCGAACGTTTTTCAACGGATTCCGTCGAGACGCGCACCCGATGGCCATCATGTGTGGCGTTGTTGGCGCCCTCTCGGCGTTCTATCACGACTCCACAGACATTTCGGATCCGTGGCACAGGGAAGTTGCGGCCTTTCGCTTGATCGCAAAGATGCCGACCATCGCAGCCATGAGTTACAAGTTTTCTATCGGCCAGCCGTTCATGTATCCGGATAACAGTCTCGACTATGCGGCAAATTTTCTCCACATGATGTTCGGTAATCCTTGCGAGCCCACCAAGGTGTCTCCAACGATCGCTCGCGCGATGGACCGGATATTCCTTCTTCACGCCGACCACGAGCAAAACGCCTCGACGTCGACCGTTCGTCTGGCAGGTTCTTCACAAGCCAACCCATTCGCTTGTATCGCCGCAGGCATCGCCGCGCTGTGGGGACCCTCTCACGGTGGCGCCAACGAAGCCGTCGTCAAGATGCTCGAAGAGATTGGCTCCGTTGATCGCATCGACGAGTTCGTCGCCAAGGCGAAGGACAAGAACGACCCCTTCAGGTTAATGGGCTTCGGGCATCGGGTTTACAAAAACTTCGACCCGCGCGCCAAGGTGATGAAGCAGGCGGCTGACGAAGTGCTCGCCGAGCTTGGCATCGAAGACGAAAATCTGGAGATCGCCAAGCGCTTGGAGGAGATTGCTCTACAAGACGAGTATTTCATCGAGAAGAAACTCTATCCAAACGTTGATTTCTACTCGGGCATTATTCTCAAGGCGCTGGGTATCCCGACCTCGATGTTTACGGTTATCTTCGCCATTGGAAGAACTGTCGGCTGGATCGCTCACTGGAACGAAATGATCGGTGGGGCTTACCGGATTGGTCGGCCCCGGCAGCTCTATACCGGTGAGAAAAAGAGAGACTTCGTGCCTTTGGACAAACGATAAGCCGATATGTCGACCTCTGCGGTGATCACGGGCACAGGGCTATACACGCCGCCCGAAGCCATCAGCAATGAAGAGCTGGTAGCCTCCTTTAATGCCTGGGTCGATCTTCATAATGAGGCACATGCGGATGAGATAGCCAATGGCTCGATAGAAGCCAAAACACACTCATCGGCCGAATTTATCGAAAAAGCGTCGGGCATCAAGTCCCGCTACGTGATCAACAAAGCCGGCATCCTCGACCCGCACAGAATGGTCCCTGACATACCTGAACGGCCCAATACCGATTCGTCCGTGATGTGTGAAATCGCCTGTTTGGCGGCGAACCAGGCGATCGACGCTGCGGGCATCACCCCCGCAGAGGTCGACGCCGTGATTGTGGCCGCCTCCAACATGCAACGAGCCTATCCTGCGATGGCGATTGAAGTGCAGGCCGCACTGGGGGCTACCGGATTCGCTTTCGACATGAATGTGGCCTGCTCCTCCGCTACCTTTGGCATACAGCAGGCGAGTGACGCGGTGAAGTCGGGCAGCGCGCAACGCGTGCTGGTAGTGAACCCGGAAATTTGCACGGGTCACTTAAACTTTCGGGATCGGGACTCGCATTTCATTTTTGGTGATGTCGCCACCGCTGTGGTCATTGAAGCAGGTGCAGATGCCGAGGACGGCATGGGCTGGGAAATCCTCGATTCTCGCATGCAAACGCTGTTCTCAAACAATATCCGTAACAACTTCGGCTTCCTCAACCGCGCTGACGAGAGCGGCATTGGCCACCTGGATAAATTATTTGTGCAGGAGGGACGAAAGGTCTTCAAGGAGGTGTGCCCGGCAGTCGCTGAACAAATCACTGCACAGCTTCAGTCCCTTGGTATTAATGCGAATGACCTCAAGCGCATCTGGCTCCATCAAGCGAACCAGAACATGAATGACTTGATTGCGCGCAAGGTGTTCGGGCGCGATCCTGCCCCCGAAGAGTCGCCAACAATCCTCGACGAGTACGCGAATACCTCATCCGCGGGTTCGATTATTGCGTTTCACAAACATAGCGCGGATCTGCGCCCCGGTGAACTGGCGGTACTGTGCTCCTTTGGTGCGGGTTACAGCATAGGCTCCATCGTCTTACGCAAGCGATAACGCTGCTCCGTCAAAATCGAGACCCTAATTAGCGCCCACAGGCACTATTGATTCTTCAAAAATTGCGCCACAGACGTCAGCAGGCGTTCATTCTGTTCGCCTGAACCCACCGTGATTCTCAGCCAGTCTCCGATACGCGGCTTACTCCAGCGACGCACCAGGACACCCTCTTGCCGCAAAGCTGCGAATAGCGCTTCTCCCCCCACCTCAGGGTGGCGAGTAAATACAAAATTGGCCATCGATGGCAGCACTTGAAACCCAAGGCTACCAAGCCCCTCGGTCAATTGAGCACGACTTTGCGCAACGGCCTGAGACGCCTGCTCAAACCATTCAGCATCGCTTATGGCCGCAGTGGCAGCAGCCTGTGCCACTGCGTCAAGTGGGTAGGAATTGAAGGAATCTTTGACACGATTCAGCCCTTCAATCAGGTCGGGGTGGGCCAACGCGTATCCCACCCGCATGCCCGCAAGGGCATGGCTCTTTGAGAGACTCCGACTGATCATGAGATTGTCGTAGTCGGCGACCAATGGCGCCGCGGACTCGGCGCCAAACCCATAGTAAGCCTCATCAATGATGACCAGCCGGTCCCGATTGCTTGCTACCAACGACTCAATGTCAGCGCGCCTCAACGCGAGCCCTGTAGGCGCATTGGGGTTGGCGAGCACAATGGCATCGTGAGACTGACCAAGCGCGCCGATGTCCACGGAGAAGTCTTCCAGTACCGGCACTTCCACTAACTGCGAGCCATACAGCTTGGCCCACACAGGATAAAAACCGTAGGTTGTATCGAGGGTACAGACGGTTCTACCGGATAAAAAGGCAAACCACAGGTGAGCCAGCACCTCGTCAGACCCATTTCCCGGGAAAACACAGGCAGCCGTCAATCCTTCCACGGCGGCAATGGCGTCGCAGAGACCGCTTGCGGCAGGGTCAGGGTAACGGCGGAGTTGCTCGCCCTGCACCGCGGAGATCGCTGCCATGACCGCGTCAGACGGTGATAGCGCGTGCTCGTTCGTGTTGAGTTTGACCACCGAGCCAGTGGCGGGCTGCTCGCCCGGCACGTAAGGCTGAAGCTCGGTCACTTTCTCAACCCAAAATCGGCTCATTGCATTACTCGCTTACTCTGTCCTGGCACAGTGGCCGCTGCCACTCTCGATTGACGATTTGCATGCGATCAGATTGTCATACTGGGTGCATGTGCGCCATCTAACGGCATAGACACGCGATCATTGGGAAACACTAGTCGAAAACAGCTGCCCTTGCCCACCTCACTGTCAACGAATAGCTTCGCCTCATGCGAAACAGCTACATGCTTCACAATGGCCAAGCCCAAACCGGTGCCCCCCGTCGCCTGACTTCTGCTTTTATCCACGCGGTAAAAACGCTCCGTCAGACGCGGAATGTGTTTGGACTCAATGCCCGGCCCCGTATCCTCAACCGCCAGAGCCGGGCCCACCACGGTTTCCGCCCAACTGAGGGTAACGGGCCCCTCACTGTACTTCAGCGCATTGACCAGAAGATTATCGATCGCGCTACGCAGCTCAATGGCACTGCCTAGAATTCGCTGATCCGTGCTGACATTCAAACGAATCTCACGATTGGGCCAGGCAGCCAATAGGCCCTCTTGCACATCTGATAGCAGCGCCACCATGTCGATCTCATCGTCTTTACGCTCTCCCTCAACACTTTCAATCCGTGACAGCCACAGTAGATCTGATATGAGGCGCTCCATTCTGGAGACCTGCGTATCCATGGAGCCCAGAGACTTTCTGAGCGTCGTGTCAGACTCATCCGCGAGCGATTGAAGCGTTTCGATGTAACCCTTGATCACCGTCAGTGGGGTCCTCAATTCATGAGAAACGTTACCCACAAAATCACGGCGCATGCGTTCCAATTTATCCTGCTCGGTCACGTCTTTCACAAATACAAGTCGGTCATTGGCGCCAAATCGCGAGAATTCAAACTGCAAACAAAATTCGGGATCAGGCCCCGGCTTCACCCGCAAGGGTTTTTGAAAATTCTCATCCCGCATGTACCGTTTGAGGGATTTTCCCGGCGCCACGTCGGAGAGTGGTTTCCCCTCCTCCTCCTCGAATCGAATACTCAGCAAATACTCCGCAGCATCGTTGCACCAAACCAGGCGACCATCAGAGTTAATAATCAGCGCTGCATCCCTCATCGAGGCGAGCGAATCTTTCAGGTAAGGCTGGGTGCGGACACTTCGGGCACCCGGTTGCGACTCTCGGCTCCTCAGTACGTATACATCGTGGAGAATCCCCCTCACGCCAGACCCGCCAATGGGAGGTAACTCCTCTGGCTGCGCAAACCAGCGATACAACTTTGCTAGTTGCCAACCCCAGGATGCGGCGAGCGCGGCGGCCAGCACTGTCAAAGACAGGGTCACGTCCTCGGTGAGCAACCAAGTCGCGCCAAAGCCGAGGGCGGCGAAAAAGAAACGGCGTGATTCGAGTACGAAAAAACTCGGCGTGATCACGACACGACCAGATCACGTGGGGAAAACCGATAACCCGTTCCGCGCACTGTCTGGATCAGCTCGGCGTAGGCAGCATTGCGTGCCTGCAGTGCCTTTCGGAGTCTACGGATATGAACGTCAACCGTTCGCTCTTCAACATAGACGTTTGTTCCCCAGACCTGATCGAGCAACTGCGCTCTTGAGTAGGCTCGCTCCGGGTGAGACATAAAGAAATGGAGCAACTTAAACTCCGTGGGACCCATCTCCAGTCGCTTATCCTCCAGCACCACCCTTCGACTATCGATCTCCAGAACCAAATCACCCACCTTAAGCTCGCTGCCAGATTCCTCACCTGCAGTGCGGCGCAGAAGCGCCTTCATTCGCGCGATAAGTTCTTTAGGGGCAAAGGGCTTGGTAATGTAATCGTCAGCACCCACCTCAAGCCCCTGAATGACATTGTCTTCATGCGTCTTGGCGGTCAGCATAATGACGGGAAGCGATTTAGTCGCCTCCTCTTTTTTCAACCGACGGAGCAACTCTATGCCGCTACCGCCGGGAAGCATCCAGTCGAGCAACACGATATCAGGCTGATCGTCGGTGACCCGCCGATAGGCCTCGTGAATATCCGCAGCCTCAACACACTCGAAATCTGATATCTCCAGCGCCAGCCTAAGCATCTCACGAATGCTCGATTCGTCGTCTACAACCAGCACCTTTTTCGCCGTCATATGACCTCCGTCACCAAATACCCGTTGATTCCCGGGTATTAGATGTCAGTTCGATGACAATTCTGTGACAAACCGAAACCTGTGGCGTCACCACCAGTCAAACCATCCTCGTGGCTCCAATTCTTCGGAGCAGTCCTGCAGTTGGCTGTTATAGCGATTTGCTTGACGGTCTACCTTGCGCGCGACATCCACCAGCCATTCCTTGCTGCGGTAACTTTGCTTGCGGTACCCGCCATGGCCCTCATGGTAGGCAAGATACAGACGAAAGGCGTCCTGCTTGTCGATACCCAATTGTTCATTGGAGACGTTGTTGTACCAGCCGATAAAATCGATGGCGTCGCCAAAGTCATCACGGTCTGCACCGTAATTTCCTGTGCTGCGTTGGTACCATTCCCAGGTGCTGTTTTTGGCCTGCGAATAACCATAAGAATCGGAGGGGCGAGGGCCGGGAATGAAACCCCACAGTTTCTTGCGAGGTGGCTTGGCCGTAGCGACGAACCTCGATTCCTGATGCATAAAGGCCATCGATACTGAAATGGGTACTCCCCAGCGGGCGCGGGATTCCTTGGCATCAGCGTACCATCCAGACTTTTCTCTAAAAATGTCGCACACGTTATCGGTCTGTTCCGGTGGCGACGTCGCACAGGCACTGACGAGCATGACCGTTGCAATGATTGCTAGTTTCTGTTGAAAGCGCGACGTCATTCCAGTTCCTCCATCATTCTCAACCACTGTGCTTCATCGATTATCGGTACGCCCAAACTCTCAGCCTTCTTGCGCTTGCTGCCCGCACCCGGGCCCGCCAGCACGGTGCTGGTCTTCGCCGATACGCTGCTGGCGGTTTTGGCCCCCAGGGCACGAAGTCGCTGCTCGACCTCGTCCCGCGACATGGAGTCGAGCTTGCCCGTCACCACCCAACTCTCACCAGAGAGCGGCCCGTCACCGTCCTGTGCCGTGAGCGCCGGCCACATGACCCCGGCTTCCTGCAGCGCCGAGAGCACCCCGCGATTACGATCATCCGAGGCGAATGCGCGGATGTGTTGCGCCACAATCGGGCCAACATCATCTACCCCTTCAAGAATGTCTGCCGGCGCTGCCATCAGCTCGTCTAGGGTCAAAAAGTGTTGCGCCAGCGCGCGGGCAGTCGCCTCGCCAACCTCCCGGATACCCAGAGAGTAGATAAAGCGAGGCAAGGTTGTTTCGCGCGAATCGGCAATCGCCGCCATCAGATTCTCGCTTGATTTGCTTCCCATACGCTCGAGCGAAGCAAGTTGTGTCGTCGTCAAATGAAAGATATCGGCAACCGATGTCACCAACCCTTCATCAACCAACTGCTCCACCAATTTGTCGCCCAAACCTTCGATATCCATCGCCTTGCGCGAGGCGAAGTGTCGAATGACAGCTTTCAGCTGCGCTTTACACACCATTCCACCAACACAACGAACAACCGCCTCGCCCTCCTGACGGACAACATCTGACCCGCAATCAGGGCAAGTCTCAGGGAACACGATACGCGTTTTCTCGGGAGCACTGCCCTGGCCCTCGTCCTGAATCACCGACACAATCTGTGGAATGACGTCTCCGGCGCGACGGACAACTACCCGATCACCAATCCGCACCCCCAGCCGCTCTATCTCATCCGGGTTGTGCAAGGTGGCGTTGCTAACGGTGACCCCTGCGACAAACACCGGTTCGAGCCGGGCCACCGGCGTGATGGCACCGGTGCGGCCCACCTGAAAGTCCACCCCCAATAGCCGGGTGCTCACCTCCTCGGCGGGAAACTTTCTCGCAATGGCCCACCTGGGCGCCCGGGACACAAAACCCAGAAGATCTTGCTGCGTAATGTTGTTTACCTTGAAAACAATCCCGTCGATATCAAAGGGCAAGTCTGCCCTCTGGCTCGCTAACTGCTCGTAGTAGGACTCACAGGCCTGAACGCCTGACACTGTCGCCATATAGGGCGAGATTGGGATACCCCAATCAGAGAGCCGCTGCAGAATCGCGGCATGTGAATCCGGGAGCTCACCCTCGACGACGCCGACCGAATACGCTGTGAATGCAAGAGGTCTTCGAGCAGTGATTCTGGAATCCAGCTGCCGAAGGCTACCCGCGGCCGCGTTGCGCGGGTTAACGAAGGTTTTTTCACCCAGATTTTCCGCCCGGGCATTCATTGTGTCGAAGGCGTCTCGAGGGATCACCACCTCCCCTCGGACTTCGAGATAACCCGGGATGCCGCTGCCACTGAGTTGCAGCGGGACATTCCTGATCGTCCTGACATTGGCGGTGATATTTTCGCCCGTCGTGCCATCGCCGCGGGTGGCCGCCAACGAGAGCTTGCCTCCTTCATAGACGATACTGACTGCCACACCGTCTAGTTTGGGCTCGCAACAATACTCGACCTCCGGCACCCGCAGTTTATCGAGCACACGCCGATCAAAATCGATCAAGTCATCAGCCGAGAATGCGTTATCCAAAGACAGCATAGGTCGCCGATGCGCCACTGAAGCAAAGGCGGACAACGGCGCTGAACCCACGCGTTGTGTGGGGGATTCGGGGGATTGGAGTTCGGGACACTCCGCTTCAATTTCCTGCAGCCGGCGCATTGCAGCGTCATAGTCAGCATCAGGAACCAGTGGCTCATCGTCCCGGAAATAGGCGGCCGACCAGCGCTCCAACTGTGCACTGAGTGCGGCGGCTTCCTCGGCCATGGCGGGGTTCATCTCGTCAGTTCCGGCGAACCAGGAGACGCCTCTCCAGCTCCCGGATCTGCTGGCGCATATGCTCGAGGCTCTGCCGCGTGACGAGGCTGCGAGTCTCATCCTGAATATCCCCGTTCAGGGCCTTTGCGACGACCTTGGCGGTCTCGTACATGTAATCGAAGGCCTTCAACATGTCGGTGGGTCCCGGCAAAGTCACAAAAAACATCAGGCCCCGCGTTTGCAGAGGCTCCATATTGTCAATGTCAAAAACGCCTGGCTTCATCATATTGGCCACGCTGAATTCAATCGGGCCGCGCCCCGACGCTTGCTCATGTCGATGAAAGAAATCCATATCGCCAAATCGGAGGTCGCAGGCGAGAAGCGTTTCCAGAATATCCGTGCCCGAAAACCCTTCCTCGGAACGCGCCACGGCGTAGAGAATGAATACATGAGTGTCAGCGCCCCGCGGCAGTCGGCCATGCTCCGGAGACTCTGCCTCGGTTAGCTCGCTTTCATCCTCCTCATCCGGGTCCAACGAATCCAGCCAATCCACGGTTCCCGCATCCCGCCCCTCCTCGGTCGCAGGCAGGTCACCATCATCCGGGGGAGGTTTCACGGTGCGCCGTCGGGGCGAGGCCTCAGTTTTGTTGCTTTCAGGCACAACCTCTTTGTCGCCCTCGGGTTTCACTGCTCCTGTCGGTTCCGTGTCGACCGCAGCGCTCTCAACGACACTCTCTCTTGACCGCACCTCGTCGGCAGTGGCGTCCTCGCCACTATCGCCCAACCCCGATGCGGATTCTGCTTCAATCGCTTCAACCGCAAGATCAATGGGGTCGGGTGCCTGGAGCGATTGAACTTCGTCGTCGATATCCGATGCCGCGTCGTCAGAGAGCGCCTCCCCGGGATTCGGAACGCCATCCTCGAAAAGGTCGTCTCGTCGTATGATTCGCGCACCGCCGTTAGGGAGCTCGGTTAACAGGTTAAAGGCGTCGTCGTCGTCAGATAATGGTGCGGACCGATCGATTCGGGCGTTCAGTCTGACCTCTGCTCGCCGCTCGCGCCAATAGCGCCGAACCGCATCGATCAAGACGGCCGCGATCATCATTGCGCCAATGATGACCATCCAGTCCCGTATCGAGAGTTGCTCCATCTACGCTACGTCCCTAACTCGCTGCCAGTTGCGCGGCCTCTTCAACATCCACTGTGACCAGTCGCGACACGCCGGGCTCCTGCATGGTCACGCCCATCAACTGATCTGCCGCCTCCATGGTGATCTTGTTATGTGTAATGAACACGAATTGCACTTTTTCAGACATTTCGCGCACCATTCTTGCGTATCGACCCACATTCGCATCATCCAGCGGCGCATCGACCTCGTCGAGCATACAAAAGGGTGCAGGATTGAGCTGGAAGATTGAGAACACCAAGGCAATGGCGGTCATGGCCTTCTCACCACCGGATAACAGATGGATCGTTGAGTTCTTTTTGCCCGGCGGCCGAGCAAAGATGGCGACGCCTGTGTCGAGCAGATCATCCCCGGTCATTTCAAGGCAGGCGGTACCGCCGCCAAACACCCGCGGAAACAGCTCCGCGAAGCCGATATTAATTTGGTCGAAGGTATCCTTGAAGCGCTGCCTCGTCTCTTTGTCGATCTTGCGGATGGCCGATTGGAGTGTTTCCAGCGCCGCCTCGAGATCGGCGTTCTGCGCGTCAAGGTACTGCTTTCGTTCCGAGGCCTTGGCATGCTCATCAATCGCGGCAAGATTGATGGGGCCC
Source organism: Halieaceae bacterium (assembly GCA_011523115.1). Lineage (GTDB taxonomy): Bacteria > Pseudomonadota > Gammaproteobacteria > Pseudomonadales > Halieaceae > Luminiphilus. The sequence goes on from WTHO01000097.1 coordinate 9,929, forward strand.
AACCGGTTGATGCGGGACGCAGCCCGTTCGACTTTCATCTGCCAATCTGCCTCGCTGGCGTCCTCCGGGAGGCCAGCCGCCACCTCCTCGGGCACGGCGTCGCGCCGAGCGACTTCTTCACTCAAAGTCTCAAGGCGCACCGCCGCCTCAGCATCTTGTAACCTCAGTCGTTCAATGTCCGACTGAATGCCCTGTGCAGTCTGCTCATGGGCTAGGCGAGCCTGCTCAAGCTGCCGCAATTTGGCCTCGATCTCTGCCACTCTGGCGCGTTGCACGTTCAAATCGCTCTCTGCAGTCAATCGCTCTTCAAGAAGCTCAGTGAGTCGCGCTTTGTTTTCGGCGTCAGGGTCCTCGACAGTAGGCAAGGTATCGTTTAGCTGGCTCTCGCGGGACTCCAAATCACGCAGTTGCGCCTCGAGCCTCTGAACCGTTTCTTTGAGTGTGGCCACCTGAGACTGCAGGTTCTGACAGTGCAACTCGTTGCGCATCAGCACATCAGACGCCTCTCTTGAGGCCTCGCGTGCTTTGGCCAGCTGTTCATTGAGTGACTCTCGCTCTGCCTGCAGCCGCTCGCGCTCCACCCGGTCGAGCTCCATTTGGTCCAGCGACTCCGAGAGCAGATTCCGGGCGTCTGAGAGATGCTCCTGTTCCTGCCCGTATTGCTTTTGCATGTCATCAATCTCATCCTTGAGTCGATTGCGTCGCTGGACCTGTTGCTCCACCTTTGTCGCAAGCGCCCGATGCTCGGCAACCCACTCAGCCCGCTCGCTGACTGCAGTTTGTTGCGCTTGCTGGGCCTGAGACACCTGCTTTTCGAGCTCAGCGCGCGCCTGAAGCAGCTCACTGATGCGCTTTTCAAGCGCCTCTGCTTCCTGCCTGGTACTGCCTAATTCCTCGGACATCGCATCCAGCTGTGCCTGCCTCGCGATGATCCCCGCCGCGGCATCCGCCGCCGAGCGACGCCGGTGCCAACCCTGCCCTATCCAGTGGCCATCCGGCGTCACCACTGATTCGCCATTTGCCAAAACGGGCAGCATGCCTCTGGCCTCATCCAAATCGCTCGCGACTTTCACCGACTGAAGCCAGTGGGCAACTCGAGCTGGACCGCGCGCCTTCGCCGCCAATGTGCCGGCCACATCCGCCGGTGGATCGACTTGATCGTCAAACACAAACGCGCCGGCCGGTATATCGGGAACGCCGGGCACCTTCTCCAACGGCCTGCCATTAACGACCTGAGCCGAAAGGGCCTCACCCAGCACCTGCTCGACGGCGGTCTCCCAACCCGGTTCAACGTCCAGGGTCGAGTACACAGACCCCTCGGACCTCAAGGATTCGGCTTCTATCCAATCATTCAGCGCGATCCGCTCCTTCTCATCGGAGGCCGCCTCCTGCAGCGCCACCAGCGAACTCATCAAACCGCGTGTCTCCTGGATCGAGGCCCGCACGTCATCCTGTTGCTGGCGAGACTGCTCGATAGCGGTCTGCGAGGCCTCCAGCTCATCTCTCAGCCGGGCTATTTCTTCTTCAAATGCGGCGACGTTCCGATCAGCCTCTCCGATTTTGTCCTCCAAAGGCGACGCACTAGTGTCATCAACCGTGTTGCTCAACGACTCCCACTCGTCTTTCTGTTGATGCAGTCGCTCCTGCAACTTGGTCAGCACCTGCTCCAAATAGGCAATGCGGCTCTGCTGAACTTCAGCGGTTTGGCTCGGCTCCCGGGCGCGCTCGTTAAACTGATCCCACGTCTGGGACCAGGTTTGTATGGCTGCCTCAGCCGCGGCGAGGCCTGTATCCGCTTCCTGGGAAAGTGTTTTTAACTGCGCCAGCGCAGGCTCGACGCGCTCGAGCTCGCTCTGCCAATCACCCAGACGGCGACTATCCACATCCAGATGCTCCCGAGTCTGCTCAAGATTGCTGCGTGTCTGGTCAAGATGCCGCTGTAGCTCCCCTCTTCGCTCCTGCGCGAATCGCAGCGCCTGTTCGATGCGGGTGATCTCTCCGCCAATAGCGTAGTACGTCTCCTGAGCGTTATTGAGGGCGTCCGCGGCGGCGCTTTGCTCTGCTCGCTGCGCCTCAATTTCTTTATTGTTGTGCGTGATTTCTGCGACCGCGGCTTCTCGTTTTACGTCCAACGCGCCGATCTCACCCGACAGGCCCGCTCTGGTCTCACTCAAAGTGCGCCATTGGATAGTGAACAGCTCGCTCTGAACGACGCGCTCCTCTGCCTTTAGCTCTGAGTACTTCTCGGCGGCTCTCGCCTGCCGATCGAGATGCGCCAGATTCCGCTGCAGTTCGTCACGGAGATCAGTGAGACGCTCGAGATTCTCACTCGTGCGCCGCATCCGGTTCTCGGTCTCGCGCCGGCGCTCCTTGTACTTGGATATGCCAGCCGCCTCCTCAATGAAAACGCGGAGTTCCTCTGGTTTCGATTCTATGAGTCGCGACACCACACCTTGCTCAATGATGGCGTAGCTGCGTGGCCCAAGGCCGGTGCCCAAAAAGAGGTCGGTGATATCCCTTCTGCGACACTTTGCGCCATTCAGGTAGTACTCGGATTGTGCCTCACGGGTTACTACACGGCGGACAGAGATTTCGTTGTAAGCGGCGAATTCCCCTGCAACTTTCCCCATCGCGTTATCAAAAACCAGCTCTATGGACGCCTGACTGACCGGTTGCCTACTGGTCGTACCATTGAAAATCACGTCGGTCATGGACTCGCCACGCAGGGTCTTGGCCGAACTCTCGCCCATGACCCACCGAACCGCGTCGATGATATTGGATTTACCGCAGCCATTTGGCCCGACAACCGCGCACATATTGCCCGGGAATTGGACGGTGGTGGGGTCAACAAAGGATTTGAAGCCGGCCAATTTGATGGATTTCAGGCGCATTTCACTATCCGGGTCGAAAACTGGCTTGCGAGGTACCCTAAAAGGCCCCCAGCACGCCAAAAACACAAGATGTAGTGTATCTGCTTCCGCTCAACAACACTATGTTTGGGTGAGAATATTGTCGATTAATCGCGATTCAAGCGAATTTGAACCGGCTCCCCCGATCCGACGGTGGCAATATCGACCCGCCCCCAGAACAACGCGTTCTGTCGACCGGGCTGCCCATTTTTAGACACCTGCGCCTCGATCGATACAGTGCCGAAATCAGACAGCAGTTGCCCTGCCATCGACGTCGCATCAGTCAGCGCGACCTCTAACGGCCAACTAGCCGATTCAACGCGCACCACGGCGATGGGCATACCCGCCGCAGCCCCCTCTGGTCTGGCGAGCACAAATACCGCTGCGGCCGCAGGAGGCTGTTCTCCGTCAGGTAGGGATACCTGAACCACCACACCGCCATCGGTCGACGCTTCTGAGGGAGTGTTGGCCTTCGCCGCGGCTACGGCGGGCTCCTCGACGGGCTCTCCCAGCTCACGGCTGGCGCGCTCAATCACTTGCCCCAGCATGGTGTGACCGGGGCTCCCGGGTGCCTCCAGCGCCCGTAACCGCTGCCAATAAAATATGGCCCGCCGATAATCAGCCTCTTCAAACGCCGCCATTCCCAGAGTCGCCAAGGCCGCCGGCTGGGCCGGATCAATCGATAGCGCTTGCTCCGCGCGTCCGCGTGCGGTGGGGCTCAAGACACGGTCGGAAGAGAGAAATTCGGCCTGAGAGGCTTTACCCAGAATCTCAGGCGACGTTGCGCCCGCCTCAATCAGGCGCTCGAAATAAGGCACCGCCCTTGCCGGGTTGTTGCCCGTGAGATGATATTCGGCCAACAACAAGGCGTAGTCGACATTCGCTTGACGTTGCTCTGCCCTCAATTCGATACGGTCAATCAGGACCAAGACGTCCTCCGGGGTGGCCTCTTCGAGGCTGGCCAGCTCTCCAGCTATCTGCACATCTTCCCAACCACCCAGTTGCTGATACAACCACCAGACCCCGGCCACCATCAGGCCGATACCTATTAGCTGCCCAGCCCACGTATATCG
>WTHO01000285.1 GCA_011523115.1 Halieaceae bacterium
TAGATGGCATACCGGCCGATGTCGTACCGGTCGATGACAGGGGGTTGAATTACGCAGACGGGGTGTTTGAAACCCTTCTCTGCAGGCAGGGAAAAATATTGGGGGCGCAACTGCATGAGGCGCGCCTTGCGCTGGGGTTGTCGCGTCTGGCTTTTCCCAATGCTAGCAGTCTGGCGGAAGCCGTCTTCGCAACCGCGCGTCAATTACTTTCGGGGGTGGGACACTCCGGTGTTGCCAGACTCACCGTAACCCGGGGCTCTGGCAAAAGGGGCTACACACCCGATTTGGATGCTACACCACGCAGCATTCTTGTCGCGCAAAACGATCGCGTGGTGGACAACCCTGGACTCCGCTGCGGACGGGCAGAAACGCGCTGGGCTGATCAACCTCAATTGGCAGGTCTTAAGCTGCTGGCTCGCACAGAGCAAGTACTTGCGGCCGGCGAGGCCGCTACGGCTGGCTGGGATGACGCGATTATGCTGGACGCCAGAGGGCAGGTGATTTCTTCTTCGCGGGGCAATATTTTTATTATTACCGCTGGAAAGATACTCACCCCCGACCTAGCAAGATGCGGCATAGCAGGTACTCGCCGGCAGCTGTTAATCGATCGCATTCTCCCCGGCTTGGGTTCTGAGGCAGAGATCTGCAGTTTGAGTTGGGATCAATTGATGACGGCAGATGCGGTTGTCATCACTAACGCTGTGATGGGTATAGCCGAGGTTGTTGCGATTGGTGATACTGGACTGCCCGTAGATGGAGACAACGGTCTGGTATCAAGAATGCGAGAGTCGATGACCCAATACCTATGCCAAGGACTGTCATGATCCGTCGGTTGCTCTTCAGCGTTATCTTGTTGGCGCTGGCCGCAACCGGGGTGAGCGCGACGGCTTTGCAAAGCATATGGCACCAGGCAGTAGCGTTGCCGAGGGGTTCCGCCGTCATCACGATCGCGCCGGGCGAAAGCCTCGGGGTGGTGCTAGAGCGGGCCGAGGCAGATGCGTGGCTCACGCGGGCAAGTTGGGTGGGGTTGGTTGCACGCTGGTTGCAATTGGACCAGCAGATCAAAGCCGGCGAGTTTTTGCTGGAGTCACCGCTGACAGCAGGTGAGATGATCGAGTTGCTCGCCGCGGGACAGGTGCTGCAACACACGGTCACATTGCCCGAGGGTATTACGCTCGAGGAGGCGATCAGCAAGATTCAGGAGCATCCAAAAGTGCGGGTAACGCCCCATGACGAACTAGTTGGAGCACTGCTGGATCTGACAGCTCGATCTGATACGGCCGAGGGATTATTTTTGCCGGAAACCTGGGCGTTCACTGCCGGTGACCGAGATTTTGATATTTTGCGGCGCGCTCACTTAGCGATGATGAAACTGGTGGATTCCCTCTGGGATGATCGAATCCCTACCTTGCCGTTCGCCTCTCCCTATGAGGCAATTGTCCTCGCGTCGATCGTCGAAAAGGAAACTGGGGTGCCGGCAGAAAGAGCGCAGATAGCGGGCGTTTTCGTCCGCCGCTTGCGTCGGGGAATGCGCTTACAGACAGACCCCACGGTTATCTATGGTCTGGGCAGCACCTATGATGGCAATCTGACGCGGCGAGATTTGAAAGATAGCAGCAACGGTTACAACACCTACGTGATTCCAGCGCTTCCGCCGACGCCTATTTCGCTCCCCGGTGAAGATGCTTTACGGGCGGTTTTTTCTCCGGATGACTCAGCGGCACTTTACTTCGTCGCCAAAGGTGACGGCAGTCATGCATTTAGTCAAAGTCTCGCGGAGCATGAGGCTAATGTTCGGCGTTTCCAACTGAATCGGCGCGCTGATTACCGCTCTACTCGAACGACCCCCGATGCAAAGGAGGGTTGATTTGGCCGGACGATTTATCACTATCGAGGGAGGAGAAGGGGCAGGGAAGTCGACTGCGCAGCTTCGGTTGAGAGCAACATTGGAGAGCAGAGGCATCTCGGTGGTTTGCACTCGAGAACCGGGCGGGACACCGTTAGCGGAGTCTATTCGACAGACCCTGCTCGACGTCGAGGGGGAGGCGCCGGTGGAAATGGCTGAGCTCCTTTTGATTTTTGCTTCCAGAGCACAGCATCTGGCGAAAGTGATTGAGCCCGCGCTCGCTGCGGGTAAATGGGTCATCTGCGACCGTTTTACTGATGCAACTTTCGCTTACCAAGGAGCAGCCCGCGGTTTGTCTAACGAACTGATCTCAACACTTGAGCGTCTCGTGCAGGAAGGGCGCCAGCCTGACGCGGTGATTCTGATGGATCTTCAGCCTCACATCGGCATGGAGAGAGCGAAGTCTCGCGGCGCCCTGGACCGATTCGAGCAAGAGCAGCATCATTTTTATGAGCGGGTTCGCTCAGGCTACCTTGCCAGAGTGCATGAGAATCCTGCCCGATATACGGTTATCGATGCTGAGCAGGAACTTCAATCCGTGTACAACGAGCTGGACAAACTGGCCGACCGGTGGATTAGCGAGCATGACCGCTGAGCCAGTCTCTGCAGAATACCCCGCTAAGCCGCCCGTCTGGCTCGTCGATCACTTAGATCAATGGCGTCAGCGCCGTGTCTCTGGCAGAGCAGGGCACGCGTTGATCGTGATGAGCCAGGATGTTGAGGAGGCTTCCCTATTCTGTCATCTATTAGCAGCGCAAGAGTTTTGTGCTGAAGCCTCAGATGGTTCTGCGTGTGGTCAATGCCCAAGTTGCCGAGCTTTTGGTCAGGGTGTGCACGGGGATTTTTGCGTGGTTCGCAGGTCCGACGGGAAAGTTTCCATTGGCATTGATCAGATTAGGCAGGCCACGCAGGCGCTTCAGCAAACCCCATTATACGGCTCCATCAAAGTCGTATTGATCGAGGCCGCTGATCAGATGACCCTTGCTGCAGCCAACAGCCTGCTGAAAATACTAGAGGAACCCCCCGGTAACGCGTTGGTGCTTCTCACAACCGCGGCGATGTGGCAGTTACCACCAACTGTGCGGTCGAGATGCCAGCGGTTGCCGCTGCCTCCACCCACTGCAGATCAAGCAAAACACTGGCTGGAGACCGAGCGGGGCATGGATGCGGAGACTGCTCGGCGGGCGCTAAGACTCGCTGACGGCAAGGTTATCTCGGCAGTGATGCTGGAGAGGGAGGGGGCGCTCTCACTGTATGAAGCGCTTGCGCTAAGCTTTGACGAAACTGATCCGAGTCTGGGCCCCCCTCCAATTTGGTCAAAGGTAAGCGCAGCCGCTCTGCTGGAGGCTCTGTTACTTTGCGCTGAGAGGCGGGGCCGGGAGGCGGTTCTCGGCCGCCAACCTATCGGCACGGATTGGTTACGGCTTCATTCGTGCTTGGGTGAGCTTTACGATCGGGTCAGGCGGGGCGCCACACCGGCTCAGGATATTCTTGTTGCAGAGGTGTATCGGCTTTATCGGAACTGCGGGCACGAGACCTTTGACAGCGCTAGTAGTCGATTTCTGACGAGTCTTGGCAGGATGGACCTGACTGTTTAAGGTGGTGGAATGACTACAAGGTCGCATGCTGCGGTGCTGGAGATCTGGATCAAGGACGTCTCGTCTTTGCACGCCGCCTATATGTCTTTTCTTCGCAACGGTGGGCTGTTCATATCAACCACGCAAGCGCATAAGCTGGGGGCTCGGGTACGGC
>WTHO01000192.1 GCA_011523115.1 Halieaceae bacterium
CTGATGGTGTACTTCCCGCTGATTTTGATTTTCTGCCAGCGCTGGCAGGCGAGCTTTGGGCTGGGCAGTCTGGCAGCGACCATGCTGCCCTACTCCATCGGCCTGATGATCGCCGGGTTACTGATGACTATTGGCTGGGTGGTGCTGGATATTCCGCTGGGGCCGGGTGCAGGGGTGTTTATTGATATTCCCGGAACCAACATAACCAGCAACGAGTAATGTCGCGGAAGGAGGGTAAGCAACTCCTGGAGATTTCACTCACTCTGGCCGTCGGCGCGAGATGACAGTTAGCCAAGATCTCTAGGGGAGAATCGATAACCCGTCCCGTGCACCGTCTGGATGAGGTCGCTGTATGAGGGATTAACGTCCTCGAGGACTTTGCGAAGCCTTCTAATGTGAACATCAATGGTGCGCTCCTGCACAAACACATTAGCCTCCCAAATCCGCTCCAGTAACTGCGCTCGCGAGAAAGCGCGCTCAGGGTGTTCCATAAAAAACTGGAGCAATTTGAACTCTTTCGGCCCCACCGAGAGGACACTGGGGCCCATGGTAATTCGGTGGCTGTCCACTTCCAAAACCAGGTCGCCCACTCTTAATTGTTCTCGCTTGCTTCCGCCTTCAACACTGCGGAATAGGGCCCGAATTCGCGCAAGTAACTCCTTCGGCGAGAAAGGCTTGGTGATGTAGTCATGAGCCCCCATGTCGAGCCCCTGAATAATGCTCTCTTCATCGGTTTTCGCAGTCAGCATGATGACAGGGAGAAACCGAGTCGCCTCCTCTTTGCGCAGCCTTTCAAGAAGCTGTATGCCGCTGCCCCCAGGGAGCATCCAGTCGAGCAACACCAAGTCTGGAAGTTGATCCGTGATCAACCAATAGGCGTCCTGAATATCGGCAGCCTCCAGACACTCGAAACCAGCAACGCCTAGTGAAGTGATAAGCATTTCCCTAATGGCCGGCTCATCGTCGACCACCAATATCTTCTTCACGAGAATGCCGTCCATGAACGAAAATAGCGGGGGCTAAACATCGCAGGCGCGTGGCCAACCCCATTGGTCTCACCAAAAGCGGACGCCACCCTCGGCAAGCTATGCCCTTGCCTCAGCAACTCCGCTGCATGATGTGCAGTTGCGTTCATAGCGTCCCGGGAAGTGTCCAAGATGCCCACCAAGGATCTGTACCGTCGGGATTGACCGCACCGATATAGGTGGTTGAGTCGAGATACTCCCCATCAGCCACAGATTCGGGGTAAGCGCCATTAATCTCTTCCCAGTCCAGAGGCGCCAGCCCAGAAGCCGCGGGTGCCTGAGAACTTAATATGTCGTCCAACTGCGCATCCGTCTCTGTGACGCTGGAAGCATCAAAAACCACATTTGGCGTGGAAAGCGCACCGTAAACGCCTGCCCCCTGACCGCAATCCTGTATCCAGTTATTAATCACCAGCGCGGTGCTGACCAGCGCTTCTGAACCAGAGCCATCAACATTGATACAGGTATCGACCGCAGTTTCTGAGGAATCCGTGACTGTCACGACAGTGTTATGAAAAAAGCCGCCCGAACGCTTCTTGAAGTTCAAACTGTAAGTCGCGCGATCCGCGACCTTGTCGTTGATGATCGTGACGTTCGCCAAGGTTGGTTTGGAGAGAAAGCCCTCTGAAGAACCCTCTGTATCCATCTCGAACGCTTCACCCTTTGCAGCGTCCTGCTTGACGATGATGTACTGAAGGTTGCCCTGATAACCCTCATCCCAGTCGACGGAGTCATCGTTGTTGTTGGTGAAGACGCCATGCTTCACATTGACAGTGCCGCCGTAGAATTCGATGCCGTCATCCGAGTTACCATGCACCTGGATGTAGTCCATCTCGGTGCCTCGACCAACACCCACCAATGAGATGCCATTAATTTCATTACCCGTAGAGAACTCGTAGCCACCCTCAGCCACGACGACGTAGCGGAGCACGCCACTGCTGTCATCAGGGTCATAACCTCCCGCAAAGCCAGATTCACCCTCGGAGTCGATGTCGCAGTAACTGCCGCCCGAGGCACACTCGTTGTGCGGCGCGTAACCATGAATAATCAAGCCACCCCACTCACCAGCGCCGTCGTAGCCATCGTCATCTGAAGAGAAGACGATTGGTGCATCGGATGTGCCCATGGCCATAATTTTGCTGCCGCGGGTAATTAACAGATTGGCGAATGTGCCGCTCTTACCCAACACTTCAACCCCCGCCTCGATAGTCAACGTCACGGCCTGAACGGCGTTGCCGTCGTCGAGCGTGCCGTCACTGTTGATTTCGAGTTGCCCGTTTCCGTTGCCAACAGTCACGCGGTCAGACATCAAATAGCTCAAACCGGAGGAAAGTGTCATATCTGCAGAGATCGTGGCAGGGAGTTCACACAACCCCTCGCTGACTTCAGAAGTGCCCTCGGGGCACGTCTTTGCAGCGTCGCTACCTGAGTCGTCGCTGCTGGAGTCGCCACCACCTGAGCCCCCACCATCCTTTGCGGGCGCTTCAATATTGATCGTCGTGCTCTCATCACCAGAACAGGCGCTAAGCAAAAAGGCGAGAAAAGTTACTACAAAGATCTGCTTCATCAGGGGTCTCATCTAGTTGAAGTCTTTGAAAAGTGATTGAGGTGGAGCGTTAAAACTGCCAATCCAGACCGAGCTGTATCGTCGGCCCGCGGCTGTAAACTTGAAATGGTTGGCCTCCCTGCGTGTACTCAACTTCCTCATCTAGCAGGTTTTCTAGCTTGGCTTTTAAAGTCAGCGCATCGGAAATGTCGAAGCGGTAAACAACGTTGAGATCGAGCCGCGGCTCCAGGAACACATCTGGTTGACCCGATACGCCCACGTCTGCGATGGACTTACCGTTCTGGTTTAGCAGCACTGTTAGCTGGTGCCCTGCACTCAGATTGTCGTAGCCAAAAATAATGTTGGCCGTATATTCCGGCTGCCCTTGCAGCGCGCGGCTGGGCTGATTTTCAGCGGTAACCTCAGATTCAATGAACGCCGCGTTAAACGCCAGAAATAACGATTGGTCGTAACCATCACCGAGGAGAAACTCGAACCGACCATCTACCTCGACGCCGTATAACTCCGCAGAGTCGGAATTTTGGAAAGTGCGAGAGTTCCCCGCCGTACCAGAAGCAGCCTGAACGACCCTCTCAATCGGCTTGTCCATGTCCTTGTAAAACAAAGCCACAGATAAGCTGTCTGCCTCCGACAGATACCATTCCCAGCGGAGATCCGCGTTGATGATGTCTGAAATTTCGAGGAACGGATTACCCCGCACTCGAAAGTTGAACTCATTGTCATAGAAAGTCGCGTTAGCTGCCTCTTTGAAATCGGGCCGTGCTACCGTCTGAGAAACTGCCAAGCGCAATTGGTGGGTATCGTTAATAAACCAGTTGACGCCAAGGCTAGGTAAAAAGCTGTCTTCGTCGATGACAGATTGCACTGCCCCCTGCTCACCCTGCAGCGAGAACGTGTCGGTTGTCTGTTCGTAGGTTTCGTAGCGCCCACCCAAAACCACCTGCCAGACAGACTCAAAGGTGTGGTCGTACATCAGGTAGGCACTGTTGTACTTCAACTCCGCGTCAT
>WTHO01000086.1 GCA_011523115.1 Halieaceae bacterium
ACATCGACCGGTCCAGAGGTGGCATAGGGATATTCACCGGTTTGGCGGCACTGCCACTCAGCTCTTTCCACCTCAAGCACGCACCGATCGTACCGGGTTTCCGATTCGGATATGCGCATTTCCTGCGCAAGGCCCATGAACACCGCCATCAAGATAGCCCCCGCAATCATTTTATTGAGCATGAACGGATCTCTCTGCCAGCGACAAATAGCATCTCATCAGGTCGAGTGCCGTCTACACCACCTGCTCAAGGACCCGCAGCCAGTTGCCACCCATCACCTTGTCGGCCTCGCTTGCGCTAAACCCAGCACCGAGGATCGCATCGTGAATCCTGGCCATGCGGTTCAGGTTGTTGAGCTCGGGTATCACAACATGGGTGGGCTGACGGTCAAACCCCAGCACATTCCGCTCACTCAGGCTTTGCCACCACGGTAAATACTCCTGAATCCCCTGGCTGTTGTCATTGCCCAACCTCAAGAGGTTCTCCTGCCCTCGCAGTGGGTAGTCATTGGCAATCGCGACCGCGTCGATCCCACCTACGTTCGCGACGTGGCGAAGCTGCTCAACGTAATGACGGGTTTGCGGCTCGGGATCTGTGGTCAGCCAGAAGCTCATCATGAATACACCAAATACCCCTCCGCCGTCGGCGATCGCACGAATCACCTCATCCGGCGAGCATCTCGCATGATTCACAATAGCTCTGGCCGCACCGTGGCTGAGCACAACGGGTTGAGAAGAAGCGGCGATGGCGTCCTGCGCAGATCGGGCGCTTGCGTGACTCAGGTCGATCAAAATACCTCGCTGGTTCAGTTTTTCGATCAATTCATAGCCTCTCGCCGAGAGGGGCAAATTAACGCCGCCACGGTCGTCGCTGTCCAGCGCTCCACCCGCGTAAACGTTCCCGTAATGATGCGTAAGCTGAAGTACCCGCAATCCCTCTAGATAGAATTCATCCACCTGGGAGAGACTCTCCTCAACGCAATCCGCACCCTGAATCTGAAAAAACAATGCAGTTTGCGCGTCTTTTTTCGCGAGGCGTGCATCAGCGCCGGCCAAGGCCAGCCTAAGCAAATCGGGGTGTGCGGCCACTCTGGCGCGAGCAGCTCTGATAGAGTCCATGCAGGCGCGATACGTACGCCGATAATTGACGGTACCGTCGGCTTGTTCTACCTGCTCTATGGCGGAGATGTCACAGATAAAAGCATCAATTTTAGATGCGCGGATATCGTTCAAATCAGCGGGCAGAAAGGACAGACCGTCGATGTACCAACCCTGCGCCGGGTCAGGAGCTGTCGCGGTGGAGGCCGAGCTGCACCCGCTGATCACGAGTGGCAGTTGGGATGCTGTGATACTGGCGCCCAGCAGACCGGCAAAGGAGCGCCTAGAGACATCAGGCATAGCGTGGCAACCTAAACCAACTAGAGCGCTCTACTCTAAGTGGATGGCCTTGAATTGTCTTGTGCTGGATGCCCGCGAACGCAATCGCTTCCATCGCGGCAGAAAGACTGAGCGATGTGGCAATCGCTTTTGTTGGTAGTATCAGCGGCACAAATACTCTGGCAGTGAGCGCGATGGTTAGTTATGTTTACCACGCCTCGCAACGGAGCCTGAAGCCTGTAAGGACTGTAAACCGATGATCTTGTCTTACTTGCTGCGCAAATTATTGCCATGGATCATTGAGATAGGGCTTTGGCTGACTGTCATCGCAGGCGCAACGCTGGGTTACGGAGAGAATTATCTTGGGTCTCCAGTGTTATCGGCCGCGTTGGGCGCGCTTATTGGGTTCCTTGTCGGCGTTATCCCTCTGGGCATGTTGCAGACGACCGTTCGCAACAATCTGCTGCTGGAATCCATGGTGAAAGATGGATACGGGCGACCTCGACTGAGTCTGCATAAAGGGGAGGTGGTCGAAATGCCCTACGTCTCGTCGGAGGACCAGCTCTAGCGGGGCTGCCGAACAGGCGACTCTACCCGTTCAGCTTATCCCAGGTTGATTTGACCTCTCTCGCGTCTTTGACATAGGGCATGTTGTAGACCTGATCGCCCATAAAGATTTTCAAGGTGCCATAGCCGAAGAGCATGCCAAAGAGGGAGCGTCGGACTTCCACGCCCTTGACGGTGTCAGCGTAGAGGTCTTCTCTGGGAAAGAAGAAAGTCGTGCCCTGAACGACCCGCTGGTTGGTAATGAAACGGTCGGAACTGCTGACGAATTCAACCGTGGCATAACCCAGAGCTAGCAGTGGATACACTACGCAGCAAAAGAAAATCACATCAGATTCAGCGCTGGCGTTGTCACTCCACCATAAAAACAGGATAGCGAATGCGATGATGAGCGATGTTCTGGTGGCATGCTCCCAGAGGCACCCTATTGGGCGGCCGAGATTCATAAACGTATGCTCACCGCTCTCGCCATGCTCACGTGGAGTAAACGCCCGGTCCTTCATCCTCGCCAGAATCCTCTTGCGTTCGTTGGCCTGCTCTACCCGAGGCAGGGTATAAGGTAACGCAAAGAGGATCGCCAGCAAAGCCGCACCGACGACCATTGAGATCACCATTTCCAACGCCATGGGCTGGTCATCTTCCATGAGCGCCTCAAAGGCCAGGCTCGGCGCATTGAGGGGGGCGACAGTTGGGTCGATGGATACGCTCAAGCCTTTCATATCGCTGATGTTTTCGTCGATTGAATTCACCAGCTCTCGCTCATACCGCTCAATGAATGCGATGGCGTCCGAGGTCAGCAGGTCAAGACACATACCGAGATAGAGCGCGTCGCGGGCGAACTCCCAGGTGCCAATAAAATCGGGCAGCCCCAGCCTGGCCCTGACATGGTTGACCACCGTCAAGAGCTCTCCTCCACTGGCCAACGTGGTATCACCCAACTGAGCGCAACGGGTCTGGGCGAGGAAGCTGTTGCCATCCCTCGGCGCACACCCCGATATGCTGACCATCACTGCGGACAGCAGCAGCCCAACCACAACCAGCGTTTTCCGCGCCCTCGGCCGACCTCGATCCAAGCCAGCCAGCCCTGCCTTTGGTTCACGATTTAACATCAATATCTAGTGGTTCCTCATTGATGAACCCTCAAGATATGAGGCCAAAACAAACAGATCAATAAAGCGTTTCAGTAACTTTTCCCGTAAAAATGACCACTTGCAACGATTAATTGATTCAGTAGTTGGGGAATACGCCGCAAGTCTGCCCTGTTCTTTCTGAGGTCTCAGGCGCGTAGCAGCAACGCCTGAGACGCCCCGAGTCCAGATGCGCTATGGGGGCGCGATTTTGGATCTGACCCGGCGCTGCCCACGTATCCAGACTTGATAAGAGCGGTTATCACGTGGAGTGCTCGTCATGGACTATTGGATATGGGCCCTTGCTGCCGGGCTGTGGATGTTGGTCATCTTTGACGCGCTGCACAGGAAAGCGCCGCTGTTATTGCTTGACCAAACGAAAGAGCCCTGAGCAGTATTTCGAGGTTCCTTAAGTGAGCTGGCTCACCATCGGCTTCTGGGGCTGCGCGCTTATGTGGTTGATTAGCCTCGCAGGGGATGTTGGCCTCGCCCGCAACCCCGAGGTTGC
>WTHO01000149.1 GCA_011523115.1 Halieaceae bacterium
CCCTATAGCCCAAGCCCAAACCGAAGTCGAGACCCAAGTACCAAACCAATCCTGATTTGGAAGCGGAACCCGAGTCGCCGGCGGAAACCCCTTCGGTCCGTGCAGCAAAACCAGAGACCGCTCTCGACGAGGAAACCTCTCCCAGCCCAGTACCCACCCTCGATGCAGAGCAGCTGGCAATGCTGACGCGTGAGGAGCTGAAAACGCTGACCGATACCGAGGTAGGCGTAGCGGGTGCTGAAGAGCCCAGTTTGCGCGATATGGTGGCGGCAACAATACGGGCGGCCGTTATCAACCGATGGACCCGCCCGCCGAGCGCTCGCAACGGCATGGTGTCGGTATTGTCGATACAATTAGTGCCGACTGGGGAGGTGGTTGGCGTCAGCGTGCTGCAGTCCAGCGGCAATTCCGCCTTCGATCGCAGTGCGATGAATGCAGTTGAGCGCGCAGGGCGATTCCCTGAAGTTGCCAAGCTTGAAGATAGGATGTTCGAGGCGAACTTTCGCCGTTTCCAGTTAATTTTTAAACCTGAAGATTTGAGGTACTGATGTTGCGAAGGATCTGGTTGTGCGCGGCACTCCTGCTATCGGTTTCAGTAGCGCACGCCGAGCTACAGATCGAGATCAATCAGGGCGTGGAAAACCCCACGCCCATAGCCGTCGTGCCGTTTGCCTGGCAGGGCGTTGGCGCGCCCCCTGAGGATGCCGCACAAATCGTGGATTCAGATCTGGCGCGCAGTGGCCAGTTTTCCCCTGTCAGCCGCCGGGATATGCTGAGTTATCCATCCAGAGAGTCCGAACTTTTTTTTCGCGACTGGCGGGCAATCTCGGCTGAATACGTGTTGATTGGCCGCGTGAGTGTTGGCTCCCAAGCACGTATTGATTTTCAACTGTTCGACACGACGCGTCAGCAAGCGGTTCAGGAGGGCACTGTTACCGGGCCTGTATCTGAATTGAGGATGCTGGCTCATCAGGTATCAGACTCGGTTTATGAAAGCCTGACCGGGATACCGGGGGCTTTTGCGACGCGGCTACTTTATGTCTCGGTGACGCGTAATCCGGAAGGCAAGGACTTCTATCGTTTGACGCTTGCTGATGCGGACGGACGGCGTCCGATCGTACTCCTGGAAGGTCGGGATCCGATAATGTCTCCGGCGTGGTCGCCCGATGGCACAGAGGTCGCCTATGTTTCTTTTGAAACGTCCCGGCCCGCAATTTACCGCCAAAACCTGCTCACGGGCGCGCGCGAGCAGTTGACCAATTTTCAAGGCTTGAATAACTCCCCTGCATGGTCGCCTGATGGCAACAGCATGGCCTTGGTGTTATCCAAAGATGGTAATCCCGACATTTACCTGTTGAATCTGAGTAGTCGAGCCTTGACTCGGTTGACCCGGCATTTTGCAATCGACACTGAACCCACTTGGATGCCGGACGGCAAGTCGCTGCTATTCACATCTGACCGCGGGGGAAAACCACAAATCTATCGCTATGATCTCCGCACCAAAAAGATTGAGCGGGTGACTTTTGAGGGGTCGTATAACGCGAGGGCGCGTGTCGCCCAAGATGGCCGCAATGTCGCTTTGGTTCATCGCCGAGAGGGCCGTTACCACATTGCGGTCTTTGATCTGGTCACAGATCGACTGACTGTACTCACCGAGACCAGTCTCGACGAGAGCCCCAGTATTGCGCCTAATGGCTCAATTGTGCTGTATGCCACCAAGCGGGGCGACGATAGTATCCTGGGCGCAGTGGCGGTTGATGGCGGCGTAAGGTTCAGCCTGCCCGCTCGGCAAGGGAGCGTGCAGGAACCCGCCTGGTCACCTTTCGTCACGCCGCAGTAGCGGCGGACCACCCGGGCCTTAGTGCAATATTTGTAGGCTCGACGGGCGAAAAAATCGGTATGATGCGCTACATTAGGGATATACAGATCCGGTGACTGGGGAAGGATAACGATGAAAAACGTAACGCTTTGCGCGAAGTGGATTGGTCTGGTGTTTGCTGCGCTGGTGCTTGCCGCCTGCTCGAGCAACGAAACGAAGGAAGCCGATGCGGCCGCGGCTGCTGCTGCAGCGGCGGCGGAGCAGGCTGCACAAGAGGCGGCGGAGCGCGAGGCTGCTCAACAGGCTCAAGCAGAGGCACAACGCGAGCTCGAGACGGCTGCTGCCAATGTTGGCACTGTGTTCTACTTTGCTTTTGACAGCTCTTCGCTGACTGATGAGGCGCGTGCACAGGTTGATGCGCACATCGCCGCGCTACTAGGCAACAATGACAGCGTTCGTCTTGAAGGGCATACCGATGAGCGGGGTACCCGCGAGTACAACCTTGCCCTGGGCGAGCGCCGCGCCAACGCGGTTCGCGACTACATGGTAGCCAATGGCGTGCCCAGCTACCGTATTGAGACGATAAGCTACGGAGAAGAGAATCCAGTGGCATATGGCTCTGGTGAGTCCAACTGGCAGCAAAATCGCCGCGTCGAGTTGAAATAACTGAGGATTCGACATTGACAGGTTTACCCATCAAGCCGGCGTTATGCGCCGGCTTTTTGTTGATGCACTCGCTGGATGTATCAGCGCAAGAGTACGTAGACGTAGAGGCAGAGCGTCGCGCTGCGGCTCAAGCGGTGACCGCGGACGTCGCTGAAGGTGCGGCAGTAGAGCCCGTCTCACCTACTTACGGGGGCATTCAGCCTTATTCTGGTTCCACCACGGTCGCGCAACCATTGCTCGAGGTCGATAATAACCCGATCACGGGAACGGATTCAGGAAGTCTGATTTTGCGTGTGCAACAGCTTGAAGCTGATGTTCGCATGCTCACCGGCTTGCTTGAGGAAGCGACCCAGGCGCTTCGTGCGCTTGAGGCACAAAGTCTCGAGCGCTACGTTGATCTTGATCGCAGGCTCAGCGTTGGAGCGCGCCCACAGGAGGAGAATGTTGCCACCGCCGGACCTGGCTCCAGCATCCCAGCGTCAGGCGAGAGCACGGGTAACACTCAAAGTGAGCGGGCGGGTGAAGCGGAGGAAGGCGAGGAGGCCGCTTATCGTGCGGCCTATGAGTTGGTACGTGAGCGAGAATTCGATACGGCTGTCAGCGCTTTTATGGAGTTCCTGTCAGATTATCCATTTGGGCGTTACGCACCCAATGCCCACTATTGGCTGGGGGAGCTTTATCTGGTTATCGACCCGCCAGACCCTGAACTCGCTCGCCAAAACTTTAAGTTGTTGCTTGACCAATACCCTGCCGATCAAAAGGTGCCAGACGCACTGTATAAGCTAGGGCGCGTGCAGTTCATAAAAGGAAATCGGCAGCGATCACGGGAATATCTTGACGAGGTCATCAGGGAGTACCCTTCCCACGCAGCGGCTCAGCTGGCGCGACAGTTCCTGTTGGAGAACTTCTGAGCCGAGAGCGTAATCGGTGGTGCCTGTAGCGCCTGCTGTTCCCTCAGGGCCTCAGAATTCGGCAGTTGATGCGAATCCGAAAAGGGCTTGAATTTTCACCCCGTAGCGTTAGCATACGCGCCTCCCTGTTTTGGGCCGTTAGCTCAGTCGGTAGAGCAGTTGGCTTTTAACCAATTG
>WTHO01000211.1 GCA_011523115.1 Halieaceae bacterium
GTCCAGATATGCGAAGCCGCTGAGATGTGCAAACCGATCTGCCAAATGGGTCAGGGTCGGGGTGTACTCCAGAGTGATAACTGAGCTTCGTTGCGCCATGCAAAACCCTATAGGTATTAGGGATTAAATTGACAGAGATATATAAGGATAAGTAATGTCTCGGCCTGTGCACAGAGCGGCGACGTGGGCGAAGAGATCTTCGGGACTCTCCATGTCTCACCGCTACGATCTGAGAGTTTACCCATGAGCAACGACCCCGAGGCCGTCACGGACAGCGGATCGGCCATTTCATTGGAAAATCCGTTTAAAGCAGCTGTTGTCGAAACGGCAGAGGCTGAGCGCTACGAGGCGACCCTGGAGCGGGGAGCGGCGCTGCGCGCGTTACCATTCCATGCAGCCGGCGAGGTTAATCGGCAACGCCAGCACCTCAAGGATAGAATGACCGTCTGGGAGCGCATACGGTTCTTGGCGGACGAGGATCCCCATGTCCTGTATCAGAACTGGGGGCCGAACTTGGACGGCGCATCTCTGGTCACCGCGATCATCTCCATAGATGGCAGAGATGTGGCGGTCTATGGCCATGACTTTACCGTGCGGGCGGGGTCAATGGACGCGACCAACGGTAAAAAGCTGGCACGTTTGTTCGAGTTAGCGGCGAAACGCCGCATTCCGCTAGTCGGGTTGAATGATTCGGCGGGTGCTTACATTCCGGCCGGTGTAGGTGGCTTGGACGGTTATGCGGACGCCTTCACCGCGCTGAGAAAAATCAGCGGGATTGTGCCCAGTATTATGTGCATGTTCGGATTCAATGCCGGTGGCGGTAGTTATCTGCCGAGGCAGGGTAGCTTCCTGATTCAGCCCAAAAACACTTTTTTCGGGCTGACTGGGCCGGGCGTTGTTAAAAGCGTGTTGGGTGAAGATATCACCCCTGATGAGCTGGGTGGTCCGGGAGTTCATAGCCAGACAGGGGTCACGGACTTTGTTGTCGAGGACGAGGTGGCGGCCTTGAGGAAGGTGCGAGAGCTCCTGCGATACCTGCCCGACTCAAATGCGTCCCTCGCACCCTACAGAGAGACATCGGACCCGATCGACCGTCAGACGGTCGATATCGATATTCTGCTCAAGAAGGCATTCAACTCCCCCACGGGCTTCAATACGCCGTTCGATATCAGCATTTTGATCCAACAGCTGTGTGATCACGGTGACTTTCTCGAAACTCAGGCTGACAGGGCACGCAATACCATCACGGCCTTTGGCCGCATGGGCGGCCACGTCGTAGGGTTTGTTGCCAACAACTCCGCGGTGGCGTCGGGGCAAATCGATATCGACGCTGCCTATAAAAATGCGCGTTTCATCCGCTTTTGCAACCTATACAACATTCCAGTCATGTTTCTCGAGGACACCACGGGCTTCCTGCCCGGAAGAGAGCAGGAGCACAGGGGAATCGTTCAGGCCGGTAGAGCCATGCTTGATGCCATTGTCGACCTCAGGACGCCGCGATTTCTGGTGTTGGTAAGAAACGCATTCGGTGGCGCCTATGCCTCCTACAATAACTATGCCACCGGTGCGGATTTTGTCGTGGCGCTGCCGACAACGCGGGTGGCCGTCATGGGTCCGGCAGGCGTTGAATACGTCTACAAGGACGAGCTGAAAAAAATACGTGCGGGGCGCGGGTCACTGCTCCAAAAAGAGATCGCAGCGCGTCGCGATCAGGGTTTATCCGAGGAGGAAGCGCGTCAGGAAGCAACCGCCTCGGTGGACGCCATGATCAAGGCGGAGGAGGGGTTGCTAGCCCAGCGTTATGAGAGGGAGATCATGAACCCTGAAGAGGCCCTGAGCTTGGGCTCCGTATCAGAGATTGTCATGCCGGCTGATTTGCGAAGCACGCTTGCCAAGCAGATGGCATTTTGTCTCCGCCATTACTCACCAGAGCCCATGCAAGCGGTTCAGCGTGAGTTCCACTAAATAGCTGATCAGGACGGGCATAAACTTGGGTACTCAACACTATCTCAATAACCCACTGATACACGCCGATCGGCGGGGCAAACTGCGCCAGTCTGAATGGACGGAGCAGTTTCGCTGCGATCATCTGAAGCCCCTCATCATTTGCCGTGGCCCGATTCGAAAGGAAGCAATGGATGTCTTTTCTGAGATGGGCATTACGGACTATGGGATTTTGCTCTCAGAGAAGGACTCCATAGTCTATCGCGGAGCTTTGGCGCCAGAGTTGCGTGTTTTGACTGACCCGGGCCGGGTGCACCGCGTCCCTGATTACAGCGGAGCGACCAAGGAGGAGCGCGAGCAGCGTATCGAAGACATCATCTCAATTGCCCATCGTCATGGCTATAACGCCATTTTCGCTGGCTACGGCTTTATGGCGGAAGACGAGCAGATGGTGGCGGCCATGGAAGATGCGGGCCTCAATTTTATCGGGCCCTGCTCTCGTACGGTCCGTCAGGCGGGCTTGAAGGATGAGGCCAAGCGAACGGCGCTGAAGGCCGGGGTGTCGGTGACGCCTGGGATCGACAACGGCACGACGCTGACGCTGCTGAAGAAATATCCCGATGAAGCTGCTCTGGCTGCGCTTGTCTCAGAGCATGAGCTGGATGTGGCGACAGAGTTGTCCAGCCACGAGAGCCTGGAGGCATTTGCAGAAGCCATATTGACCGCCGGCTATCGCAAAGGACTGGATCTCTACACCATCGACGAGCTGGGCGAAACGCTCACAGAAGCGGTTGAGAGAATGGCTGAGCAGTACCCGCAGAACCGGGTTCGTCTGAAAGCTATTGGCGGCGGCGGCGGTAAGGGGCAGCGGATAGTGCCACTAGGCAAGGCTGCCATGACCCCGGAATTGGTGCGGGAAATACTGAACGAAGTTAAGGCCACCGGGGTCGGCGATAACAAAAATGTGCTGGTAGAACTGAACATCGAAACAACCCGGCACCAGGAAATTCAGGTGATCGGCAACGGTGAGTGGTGCATCACGCTCGGCGGGCGTGATTGCTCCCTGCAGATGCATGAGCAAAAGCTGCTCGAGGTGTCTGTTACCCGGGAATCGTTGCTGGCTGCAGAGTCGTACGCAAAGCAATCTGGGGCTGAGCAAGAGGCTGCAGTGCTTGGTCAGGACGTGAAAACCCTTGATGCGATGGAAGATGAGGCAGCCCGATTCGGCGAGGCGGTTGGCCTCGATTCTGTGTCGACCTTTGAATGTATCGTTGATCGCGACCAACACTTCTTCATGGAAATGAATACGCGTATTCAGGTGGAGCACCGCGTGTCTGAGTTGTGTTACGCGATGCGCTTTTCTAACCCGGCGGACCCGGGTGACAGTTTCGTCGTTGAATCGCTGGTGGAGGCAATGGTGCTGCTCGCCGCTCATGGCGCGGCCTTACCCAAGCCTGAGCGCGTGCCGAGACTGCCAGATTCGTTGGAAGCTCGATTGAACGCGACCAATGACGCATTGCAGCCCAGTGCGGGTGGCGTCGTCGAATTTTGGTCCGACCCAATTGAAGGTGAGATTCGCGATGATCAGGGCATCAGCCTGCACAATCCGGATACGGATGTGTTCATGA
>WTHO01000012.1 GCA_011523115.1 Halieaceae bacterium
GGCATGGCCTCCCCGCCAGGACTCGAACCTGGAATCACCGCTTAGGAGGCGGTAGTTATATCCTGTTTAACTACAGGGAGACGTGTCCATTCTATCCTAAAGTGTCATAAATGAATCTCACTGCAACGAGCGGTCAGTCAGCCATGGCGCTGCGCAGCGTGCAGTAGATACTCCGCGACGTCCCCTTCATTGCCCCTGAAAACAGGAGGCCGATTTCGTTTATTCATCTGGTATTCGTACATCGGGTCGTAATAGTCGGTGAGTAGCTGGCGGATCCATGTTTTATGCATTTCTGGAGTGCCTCGTTCGTGTGATGCCAGCGCTTCAAGCATTGTCGACCTCAGGGCGTCGAAACGCTCACCCCCCAGCCGCTTTTGAATTCGCTCGAGAGACTCCAGCAAGCCACTCGCGAAATGATCAAAGCCGCCCGCTGCATCCTGAACGAGTAACTCCTCAAGGTTTTTGAGGATGTAGTTTTCGTAAGAGTGTTGGACACGGGCCTCAATGCTGGCGTCCAGTTGTACCCAATCGGCATCGCCGCGAGCCGATTGCAGTGCTAGAGGCAACGCGCAGCGTCCGATCAGCCGCCCCTCATCCTCCAGAATCAGTTTTCGATGGCCGTTACAGCGATGCTTGACCAACTGCGCCCCAAACGCCAACTCAAAACTGATTTGTGTCGGCTGCTCAGTAACCCGCCGACCAAATGCAGAACCGCGGTGATTGGCCAGTCCCTCGAGATCAATGCTTCCGGGAATCGGTTTGCCCGCATTGCCCTCGTTCAACAGGCGAGTTTTTGCCGCGCCAGTGGGCCCGCCGACCAACAGAAGGTGCCCGTTGCTGATGAGGTTATCGCTCGTGTCGATCAGCCAGCGTCGCATCGCCTTATAGCCACCTTTGATGCGGGGAAAATCCACCCCCGCATGCTGGAGCCACTGCTGCGCAATTTCCGATCGCAGACCACCACGGAAGCAAAACAGCGCGCCATCCGGGTGCCGTGTAGCAAAGGTTTGCCAAGCGCGGACGCGCTCTTCTCTGAGGTTGCCGGACACCAGCTCATGTCCGAGGCGAATGGCTGCGGCCTGACCTTGCGCCTTATAACACCTACCGACAGCCTCTCTCTCCTCGTTGTTCATCAGAGGCAGGTTGACGGCGGCGGGCAGGCTGCCTTTTGCAAATTCTGTTGGTGAGCGCGTATCGATGAGCGGCGTATCGCTTCGCAGCACGGATTCAAAGTCGTCGATCTCGGTCATCATGGCTTCAGGTGGATCGCGGGCTTCCCGTTTCCGCTCGACACAAATGATCCGATCACCGTGTGGGGAGTCTGATGCGCGATGAGCAAAGCCTGTACCTCATCCAACGCGGCGGGTGCGAGGGCGACCAGAAGCCCCCCGCTGGTTTGTGGATCGCAGAGCACCGCCTTATCTCGTGATGAGAGGGGAGGGAGGCATCCGCTAACGGCTTCAAAATTTCGCTCGGTGCCACCTGGTATGCATCCCAATGCGATGTAGTCTTCAAGCCCTGGCAGCCTAGGCACTGCCGTCGGATCGATAATCGCGGACAGGTTGGCGCCGCGGCACATCTCCAGCAGGTGGCCTGCCAATCCAAAACCGGTTACATCCGTGAGGGCGTGCACACCGGATAGCCTGGCCAGTAGCGCCCCGATCTTGTTGGGCTGGCACATCAGTTCGGTGGCGAGCCCATGGTGCGCTGTCGCCAGTTTGCCTTGTTTCTCCGCTGTGGTGTGAATGCCGATCCCGAGCGGCTTAGTCAGGATCAGTAAATCTTCAGCGGAAGCGCTACCGTTTTGCTTGAGATGGGTTCTCTCCACGAGGCCAGTAACGGCGAGACCAAAGAAGGGCTCGGGTGCGTCTATGCTATGCCCGCCTGCCAATGGGAAACCGAGTTTTCTGCAGACATCCCGCCCACCTTTGACGACGAGATTGGCAATTTCAGGTGCTAATTGATTAACCGGCCAGCCCAGAATGGCGATCGCAAGTTGTGGCTCGCCCCCCATCGCGTAGATGTCAGAAACGGCGTTAGTTGCTGCGATGCGTCCAAAATCATAGGGGTCATCGACAATGGGCATAAAAAAGTCGGTGGTGGAGAGCAGGGCGCGTTCGTCATCGAGAATGACCGCGGCGGCATCATCTCTTGACTGATGCCCCACCAGTAGCGATGGAAACGCTTCGGTGTCGACTTGATCAGCCGTGTCGGCGAGGATGCGAGACAACACGTCCGGTGCGATCTTGCAGCCGCAGCCTGCACCGTGACTGTATTGAGTGAGACGAACAGGGTCAGACTTCATGCTCTGGGTCAATCAATGAATTGTGCAGTGATGCTAGCGCTTTATCATTGAAAAGCGGAGCGTTCCGTTTCATTCTTCGCAGCGTGATCACGTGGTGTCTTTCTCTTTTGATTGAGTTGAACAGGACGAGTTGGCTAGCGCGGTGCGCGTTGGTTTTCACCATGAGTGCCTGCGTGGCACACAGCGCTTGGGCAGAACCAGAGTGGCTACCGTCACCCGAAGCGTGGTCTGATCAGAGAGCGCTTTATCTGCGAGCCGCCGCGGAGTTGGATTCAGGTGCAGGCAGCCGTTATCGGGAGCTGCGTACCGCCCTCACAGATTACCCGCTGTCATTGGACCTCGATTTTTCCGTCAAGCTAGGGCAGCTTCACCACATGACCGCTGAGCAGGCTCGCGGTTTTCTCAACGCTGCCAGAGGCACGCCATTGGCGGCCCGCTTTCTGGTCGCTTACCTGCGCCACAAGGGGCAAGACAGACGCTGGCGACAGTTTCTCGATGCGTTGGATACGGCGCCGAATATGCCGGAGCTGCAGTGCTATTACTATCGGGCGAAGCTGGCTACTGGGGAGCGAGCTGAGGCATTCTCAGGTGCAGCGATGCTATGGAACGTCGGGTTTTCACAAGAGGACGCCTGCGACCCGCTTTTTGGCGAATGGATGAAAGCGGGAGGCCCAGAGGACCCGCTGATCTGGTCACGGGCCCTCAAGGCTTTTGAGGCAAAGAACGGTTACTTGATTCGTTACGTCAAACGCTTCGCGAGCCCAGAACTGCAACGTGATCTCGATGAACTCGCCTCCGTTTACCGACGGCCGTCCCGCGTCGAAGGTGACCATCACCCCTACACTGAGCGACATGCCGATATTCTGATGATGGGCATCGTGCGCCTTGCCCAGTTGAATCCAAGCCGCGCTTATCAGGCGATGATCAGCGTTAAAAATGAGATGGAAGCTGCTGAGGGCCGCTGGCGAAAAATCAGACTCGCCATCGTTCGACACAGTTTATTTGCGGAACGTGCGCCCGCGCCGCCTGACTGGGTAGACACGCAGACACAGTCGCTAAATGACGATGAGCTTACGATTATCTGGCTGCGCAACGCGATTGCGGAGGGGCGGTGGAGGGACATCCTGTCCGGGGTGTCGTGGCTTGGTAAGCAGAATCAGTCGACAGACCGTTGGCGCTATTGGGAGGCTCGGAGTCGGGACGAATTGGGACTGGC
>WTHO01000257.1 GCA_011523115.1 Halieaceae bacterium
CGCTCGACCTGCCGGTAGATCTCGGCTGTGCCGATCCGCACGCCGCCGGGGTTGAGCACGGCGTCAGAGCGCCCGTGAATCACAAAACCGCCCGCCGCTGTCTTCTCGCCATAGTCGCCATGGGCCCACACACCGGGCCATCGATCGAAATGCGCGGCGTGAAATTTGCTGCCATCGGTATCCCGCCAAAACCCCACTGGGCAGGACGGAAAAGACTGGGTACACACCAGCTCACCCTTCTCACCTTCAACCGGCTCACCCGACTCATTCCAGATGGCGGTCGCCATACCCAGACCGGCGGCCTGAAGCTGACCCGCATAGACCGGGAGCGTGGGCACCCCGCCTGCAAAGCAAGAGACGATGTCGGTACCGCCGGAAATGCTGGCTAAGTGCAAATCAGGCTTGAAGGCCTGATACACCCACTCAAAACCTTCGTGGGGCAGCGGCGATCCTGTCGACAGCACGGTCTTCAGCGTGCTCAAGTCATGGCTCTCTGCGGGCACGACGCCTGACTTCTGGAGCGCACCGAGGTATTTCGCGCCGACACCAAACACCGTGATGCGCTCTTCATCGATCGCATCGATCAAGCGGCGCCCGTCGCGAGCGAAAGGTGAGCCGTCGTACAGAATCAGTGTGGCGCCCCGGGCCAAGCCACTGACCAGCCAGTTCCACATCATCCAGCCGCAGGTCGTAAAATAAAAAAAGCGATCGTTGCGGCTGATATCGGTATGCAGGACATGCTCCTTGGCATGCTGAATGAGGGTGCCACCAATGCCGTGTACGATGCACTTTGGTACGCCAGTCGTCCCAGATGAGTAAAGGATAAAAAGCGGGTCGTTGAATGATCGTGGCTCAAAGTGCAGGGCCTTCACGTCGCCGTTCACGCAAGACTGCCATGGGACGGCCGTCTCAATCCCGCCCAGCGCTGCCTGCGCCGACAGCTTCGGCACCACCACAACGTGCTCTATTTCCGGGATCGCGCGGGCGATGTCTCCGGCCCGGCTCAGGGAATCGCAGGCCTTACCGTTGTAGACATAGCCATCGGCCGTGAATAGCAATCGGGGCGCGATCTGACCAAAGCGATCCAGTGCTCCCTGCTTGCCGAAATCCGGTGAGCAAGAGGACCACACTGCGCCCAAGCTGGCCGTTGCCAGCATGGCCACCACGGTCTCAATACAGTTGGGCATGAAGCCCGCGATCCGATCACCCGGCTGAATGCCCTGCTGTCTCATCCAACCCGCGAGCCGCGCCACCTGCTCACGCAGCTGGCCATACGTCAGGGCGCATCGCGCGTCGCTCTCATCGATCTCTACCAGCGCTTCACGGTCGTCGGCAAAACGCAGCAGATTCTCAGCGAAATTCAGTGTGGCATCGGGGAACCACTGACACCCCGGTAGTGCTGAGGGGTCATCACAGACCACCCCGCCGGGATCCCCCTGAATCTCGGCAAAGTCCCAGACCGCTCGCCAGAAGGCGGCGGGCTCATCCAATGACCACTGATGCAGCGCAAAATAATCGCCGCCGGCATCAAATCCGGTCGCATCCTGCACCGAGTGCATAAACGCCGTCAGCTGTGTGCTCTCTACGCGCTCATCGGATGGCCTCCAGAGCGGTTGTGACGGCGCGACGCTCACAAAGTTGCGATCGACAAGACCAACTTGCCCCGAGTCCGGCGACTCTCTGAACGACGATGTGCCTCTACCGCCGCAGACAGTGGCAGTGTCTCGGTCTGGGGCAGCGGCAACAGGCCTTGCTCATAGAGCGCGCCGAGTTCCGACAACATTGCGCCGTCGGCTCGGTGGTGAATGAATTCGGCACGGATACCACGCGCACCGATATCTGGCATGTCTGGTGGCTCGTTGTTCATATACGCTACGGCACCACCGCTCTTGGTAATGCGAATCGCCGCCTCATCAGTTCCATCTCCGAGCAACGCCTCCAGCACCATGTCGACGCCATCGGGCTCAGCCTCCAGAATCGCCCTTTCATATGAATCCTTCTGGTAATCGATGACGACGTCGGCACCCAGACTGCGAACGTAGTCAGTGTTGGCGGCACTCGCCGTGGTGTACACAGTCGCACCTAAATGTTTGGCCATCGGAATAGCGACACTGCCGACGCCACCTGCTCCCGCCTGAATCAGGACAGTCTTGCCCGGGCCCAACTGCCCGAACTCCAGCAGTGACTGCCAGGCTGTCAAGCTCACCAGCGGTATACCAGCTGCCTGCTCAAAGGAAGCATTGACCGGTTTCGGTGCAATTGCGCCGGCATCAACGGGTGCAAACTCAGCATAGGTGCCATGTTGAATCGACCAGGTAAAAGCCAACCCCATGATCTCGTCCCCCACCTGCCAACCGGTCACTGCATCACCGACCTCGACAATACGACCGGAGAGGTCAAAGCCCGGGGTTACAGGGAAAGTGCGTTGAATGTATTCCTGCAATTCGCCGGCGCGCAGGCGTCTATCAATCGGGTTGACCCCCGCGGCCGCGACCTCGACCAGCACCTGCTCGTCACCGCAGGCGGGTTTGTCCAGTTCACCGATCTGAAGGACCTCTGCGTCCCCATGGGTCTCGTAGTACACAGCGCGCATCGCATCTCGCTCTCACAAATGGCC
Organism: Halieaceae bacterium; assembly: GCA_011523115.1. Taxonomy (GTDB): domain Bacteria; phylum Pseudomonadota; class Gammaproteobacteria; order Pseudomonadales; family Halieaceae; genus Luminiphilus. The sequence continues at coordinate 2,618 of WTHO01000257.1, forward strand.
AGAGCAACACTATAACGCCCGATCGGCGCTCAAATCTTCAGGTCGACGAAAATAGCCGCTGAGTCGACTTGTAGCCCTAAAGGGGTGGCGACAGGCCCTTGCTGAGGCATACTACGAACGTCTAACAATAAGGAGTGGGCGTCATGAAAAGCAGAGCCGCAGTCGCTTTTGAAGCGGGCAAACCACTGGAAATCGCCGAAGTCGATGTCGGCGGACCGGCCGCCGGCGAGGTCATGGTGGAGATTAAGGCCACAGGCGTCTGTCACACCGATGCCTTTACCCTCTCGGGTGATGACCCTGAGGGCGCCTTCCCCGCCATTCTCGGTCATGAGGGTGCGGGTGTCGTGGTTGAGGTGGGCGACGGCGTCAAAGACCTCAAGGTGGGCGATCATGTGATCCCCCTCTACACGCCAGAATGCCGGACCTGCGACTTCTGCCTGCATCCCAAGACCAACCTGTGTCAGGCGATCCGTGAAACCCAGGGTCAGGGACTGATGCCCGACCGCTCCAGTCGTTTCTCACTCGATGGCGAGCCCATCCTCCATTACATGGGCTGTTCAACTTTTTCCAATTACACCGTGCTCCCCGAGATCGCCGTGGCAAAAGTGCGCGAGGACGCGCCCTTCGACAAGATCTGCTACATCGGCTGCGGGGTGACCACCGGCATCGGTGCCGTCGCCTTCACGATGAAGGTCGAGCCCGGTGCCACCGTCGCCGTCTTCGGTTTGGGTGGCATTGGCCTCAACGTGATTCAGGGCGCCAAGCTGGTCGGAGCCCGCCGCATTATTGGCGTCGACCTCAATGCAGACAAAAAAGAACTGGCGACCCAATTTGGCATGACAGACTTTGTGAACCCCAGCGAGGTCGATGACGTCGTTGATCACC
>WTHO01000248.1 GCA_011523115.1 Halieaceae bacterium
CCCTTAAGAGAGAGTGCAGAGGAAGCGATCAGGCACTTTCTCGAAACCCTCGAAGGTGAGGGTTGCACCGAGCTTTATGAAATGGTGCGGAGAGAGGTCGAGGAGCCGCTTTTCAGGGCCGTGCTTGAGTACACGCAAAACAATCAAAGTCATGCCGCAACCATGCTCGGCCTGAACCGCGGCACACTCCGCAAGAAACTGCGACAGCATGGCTTGCTCGATGAGCCGGCACCGCCACAGCCAAAGCGCACGAATCGAAACAAACGACTCACCACGAAACGTTCATCCACCCACAGGAAGCGATAAACCATGAGCGATGCCGGACTGGCGCCCTTACGGCGAGCCCTCATCAGCGTCTCAGACAAAACCGGCATTGTTGAGTTTGCCAAAGCACTTGCCGCAGGCGGCGTTGAAATTCTCTCCACCGGCGGGACCTGCCGCTTGCTCAGGGACGAGGGCGTCACAGTGGTTGAAGTCTCCGACCACACCGGCTTCCCTGAAATGATGGACGGCCGGGTCAAGACCCTGCACCCAAAGATTCATGGCGGTATTTTAGGCCGGCGTGGCGTTGATGATGCTGTGATGGACGCGCACGATATCCCTGCAATTGATCTGGTCGTCGTGAATTTGTATCCCTTCGAGGCCACCGTTGCCCGCCCGGACTGCACGCTGGAGGACGCCGTCGAAAATATTGATATTGGTGGCCCGACCATGGTGCGCGCCGCGGCCAAGAATCACCGCGACGTTGCCATCGTGGTGTCCTCAGGCGATTACGCGAGGGTGCTGGAGGAGCTGGCGGCTTACGACGGCCACACGACGCTGGCAACGCGATTTGATCTGGCGATTCGCGCTTATGAACACACTGCCGCCTATGACGGCATGATCGCCAACCATTTTGGTCGCCTCACCGAGGGTGGCTCGGAGCAGTATCCCCGCACCTTCAATCTGCAGCTGGAGAAGGTGCAGGAGATGCGCTACGGCGAGAACCCACACCAAAGTGCCGCGTTTTACCGTGACAGCAGGCAAACCGAAATCGGCATCAGCAACGCCGAGCAACTGCAGGGCAAGGCCTTGTCCTATAACAACGTCGCGGATACCGACGCGGCACTGGAGTGTGTGAAGGGCTTTGACGCGCCAGCCTGTGTCATTGTGAAGCACGCCAATCCCTGCGGTGTGGCCGTCGCTGAGGATTTGATCAGCGCCTACGATCTCGCTTTTCATACTGACACCGAGTCAGCGTTTGGCGGCATCATCGCGTTTAACCGCCCGCTTGACGGCGCGACGGCAGCGGCGATCGTCGAACGCCAGTTTGTTGAGGTGATCATTGCACCGGAAGTCTCGGACGAAGCGATGGCAGCAGTCGCCGCGAAGGAAAATGTGCGACTTCTGCGCACCGGGCAATGGTCGACCCCTGTCCCCGCGCGGGACTTCAAGCGCGTTAACGGCGGGCTATTGGTGCAGGATCGAGACGACGGCATGGTCACCCGGGGCGATCTGAAAGTGGCGACCGAGCGTGAGCCCACCGATGCGGAATGGGATGACCTGCTGTTTGCCTGGAAAGTGGCCAAATTTGTGAAGAGCAACGCCATTGTCTATGCGGCTCAGCAGCGCACCGTCGGTGTCGGTGCCGGACAGATGTCGCGGGTCAACTCCGCCCGAATCGCCGCCATTAAAGCAGAGCACGCGGGGCTCGAAGTACGAGGCGCTGTGATGGCGTCCGACGCCTTCTTCCCTTTCCGCGACGGTATCGACAACGCCGCTGAGCGCGGCATCGCCGCGGTGATTCAACCAGGGGGCTCGATGCGCGATGAAGAGGTCATTTCAGCGGCCAATGACGCGGGTATGGCAATGGTATTCACGGGTATGCGTCACTTCCGCCATTAGTGGGTGAGGTAAAGGGAGGCGAGATGAACATTCTGGTGATCGGCAGCGGCGGCCGCGAGCACGCGCTGGCCTGGAAGCTCGCAGAGCCCGACCCTGTTACCCGGGTGTTTGTCGCACCCGGTAACGCGGGGACCGCAGAGGAGCCGAAGCTTGAGAACGTGCCGCTTGACCCCATGGATATCGAGGGGTTGGCGCAGTTTGCCAAGACGCAGGACTGTGTGCTGACCGTCGTGGGGCCTGAAGCGCCGCTGGTAGCGGGCATCGTTGACCATTTCACTGAGCACGGTCTCGCCTGCTTCGGGCCGACCGCAGGCGCGGCACAGCTTGAGGGAAGCAAGTCGTTCACCAAGGACTTTCTCGCACGGCACGCTATCCCTACCGCCTCCTATGCCGTTTTTACCGAGGTCGAACCGGCGCTCGACTACATTCATCAACAGGGCGCACCGATCGTCATCAAAGCCGATGGCCTAGCGGCGGGCAAAGGCGTCGTCGTTGCCATGACACTGGCTGAGGCGGAGGCCGCCATTCATGACATGTTGTCCGATAACAAATTCGGCGATGCCGGCGCCCGCGTCGTTGTCGAGGGCTTTCTCGAGGGAGAGGAAGCCAGCTTCATTGTCATGGTGGACGGCGAACACGTGCTACCCATGGCAACATCGCAAGATCACAAACGGATCGGCGAAGGCGACACCGGCCCCAATACGGGCGGTATGGGCGCTTATTCCCCCGCCCCCGTGGTCACCGACGATGTGCACGCGAAGATCATGGAGCAAGTGATCCTGCCCACGGTCAGGGGCATGGCCGCCGAGGGGCACCCCTATACCGGATTTTTATACGCCGGGCTGATGATAGACGAGCAGGGAAACCCCTTTGTGATTGAGTACAACTGTCGCTTCGGTGATCCGGAGACACAGCCGATCATGCAGCGCTTGCAAAGTAATCTGGCGGCGCTGTGCCTTGCGGCACTCGATGGGACACTTGATGAGGCTTCCGCGGTCTGGGACCCGCGCCCCGCTGTCGGCGTGGTGCTGGCTGCAGAGGGCTACCCCGGCTCTTATCCCAAGGGTCAGAGCATCAGCGGGCTGGACGGTGAATGGCCTGCCACGACAAAAGTGTTTCACGCCGGCACCCGGGCTGAGGGCGATGACACCGTAACGAGTGGCGGCCGGGTGCTATGTGTCAGTGCGCTGGGCGATTCGATCGCAGAGGCCATTGGCGCTGCTTATACCGGTGTCGATCGCATCAGCTGGGAAGGTATGACATGCCGGCGAGACATTGGTTGGCGGGCCCTCGAGCGTTAAACTTGCGCCATGACTGAACGCACTACATCAAGCCCGCGCGCACTCGGTGGCTTTGACCAGCTGCTAAGTCGGTTAGACCGACGGCTCAGGCGATTAAGTGGCGCATCCGTGGCAGAGCCTTCAGCAGACCCACGGCCCTCCCCTGCTGCAGGGCACGAGGAACCTCAGTTGAGTCCGCGCGAGCGGGCACATGCGGCGGGGCTGATGCGAGTGAATCACACCGGCGAGGTCTGCGCCCAAGCGCTCTATCAAGGGCAGGCTCTGGTAGCACGCACCGACGACACGCGGCAAAACCTGTTGAGCGCCGC
>WTHO01000115.1 GCA_011523115.1 Halieaceae bacterium
AGCCTGTGCAATTCGTGACAAGCCGGCCTAGTTACCGTTCGCTCTCGGCCGCCATAGCGTGCGGTTATCAGATGACCGGCAGTTGGCGGTTTCGCTGCTGAATCAGCCCATAAAAAAGGGGGCCATAGGCCCCCTCGGCAGACAGTGCACAGAAGTCTGAATTAGCTGTTATCCCACTGGGCAAACAGAAAGACATAAACGGTTAGCACAAGGTTGATGATCACCTGCACCAGCGACAGCGCCATCATCCAACCAGGTGGATTGATGGTCTCTCCAATCGGCATACCTGCCGCAGTGAGAAAGCTGGTCGCGATTTCAGAGCCATTCCCTGCCATCTCGCTGAGCGTGCTGAGTGCAATGAAGAAGCCGTTTTGCACCGCCGTTGAGAAAACGGTGAGCATAACAACCCCAATCAGTGCAGACACCATGGCGCCCGCGCGAACAACGGTTGGGAAGTTTCTGAAAAGGTAAGCAATGATGACCACGGCCAGTGGCATGAGCACGCCACATAGAAAGAAAGTGGCGAAAACTGACCGATTCATCGTCATGAAGCCGAATATGTCAATTTCAGACATTTTTATCCCCCAGGTGTTTTTTTTGTTGGTTGCGCTTTCGCGCATGACCAAAGTACTCCTTAGCCAGATGGCTTGCAAGTGGGCCTCATCACGCCGTTGGGTAGCGGGTGCGTTGCGGCGCAGGCGGGAATCGGATTGCAGCCCGTCGCGATCAGCGTATGGTGAGTCCATTGGCAAACCCGACTGGATTCAACGATGACTAACCTGCTGAAAACAATGTGCGCGCTGACACTGATGACAAGCATGGCGTGCGCCCGGGCAGATGACACTTCCGACAAGGCCGCCGCGGTGGCAACTTTGGAAGGCTTCTTCGCGGCATTTTCTGTTGAGCACTATCCCAACCCTTCCATGGACGATTGGATTACGGACGATTTTGTGATTTTTGAGATGGGCGAGGTCTTCACCTGGCACAGTTTTCAAGCGTTTTTAGCCGGAGCGGGCTACGCAGACTGGATCAGCACCGACTGGCAGTTCTCCGAGCTTCGGGTCAGTGTGTCGGGGCAGGCGGCGCACATCAGCTACGTCAACGAGGGGGAGTTCATATACCCGGATCCCGCGAATCCTGAGGGCAGGCTTCGAGAGCGCAACCGCTGGTTAGAGAGCGTTTATCTGGTCAAGCAAGATGGGCGTTTCAAGATCAAGTTTTTACAGTCAGATAATGTGACCCGGGAGGTCGCCGCCTATCCCTAGAGGCGACCGCAGGTGTCCACGTTTCACCTTTAAGCGGGTCTAAGCAGGCCAGTCTGTTGTGGGTGACTGGCCTGCTCAGTGAACGGTTAGTCCCGGAGGATCTGATTCACCTCTAGGATATATCCATCGGCGTCATAGAACTTGGAGACGAGAACGCGAATCGTACCCACGCCGCCGTATCCCGGGTAAGTGGTCAGCTTGGGTTTGCTGATGATCTCCACACCCGGTGCATTTTCAATGCTCGACCACTTTTCCTCCAGGCCGTCGGTGTTGAAGAGCAGGATGGCGTTACCAGGTGTAAAACCTTCGCGGCGGACGGGCTTGGTATGGGCGGGGTGATCCGGGTATCCATACTCGTAGTCAATCAGACCAATGACCCCCACGTAGTCATGGGAGGCCTTGAGAAAGATCAGTCGCAAGCGCTGTTCGCGATCCTCCGTAGAATGCGGTCTATTGATCTCCTGATCATAGATCACCTCCATACCGAGTCCGTCACGGTAGAGCTTCAGCGACGCCTCGATATCCCGCACGATTAATGTCGTTCTTCGAAGCAGCAGCGGGAATTCCGCGGCTGCCGCCAGCGGGTCGTCGACCTTTTCCTCTTCATGATGCCCGGCCTCGGCAACCGAGGAGAGCAGGAATATTGCAAGCGCGGCGAGCACTAGCCCGCGAAGTATCTGAGTCATGAGGGTAACCTTGCTGTTTTTTATTTGTACTAAAGTTACATCAATATGTCTTTTCAGGGCAAATGCGCGCCTGTTGAGGCGAATGGGGGGTTAGGGCCTGTCGAGAAAATCGCGGGACTCCGCGGCGAGCACATCGGGTGCCGTATCAAAAATGCCGTACTTGAGGTCGGGCAGCTCCACCAGCTCCGCGTTGGGTATCAATGCTGCAAACGCCTGAGTCGGCTCTTTCAGATTACCGTGGGGATTCAATACCAGGGTCGGCTGTTCCAATAATAGAGCGCGCTGTTCGGCGGGGTATTGAAACACCGCACCGTAAATGCGTGATCGGTTTTGCCAAGCCGCAGCTGACTCAATGAAGTTCTCAAAGGCGCGCTCCAGAGAAACGCCTTTTGCACGCTTTTCGATGGCAAAGGTCCAGTCCTGTTCCAGCGTCGCGAGAGAGTCAGGTAAGGGGCGCACTTTCCCTAGTTTTTCGTGACGCTCGGTGCGCTCTGCGCCCTCATAAAATGGGATACCGATCAGCACCAGCTGGCGGATGAGAGCGGGATGCCTTATCGCTAGTTCTGTCGCGACGAATGTACCGGTGTGGTAGCCGCAGGCATCTACCGGGCCACGCCCGTCGGGGCCCCAGCCTGCGGCAATCAGCACCTCAGCCATGATGTCAGCGTGGTCGGCGATATCGAGCGCTCTGTCCGGCCGATCAGATTGCCCGAGCCCCGGATAATCTGGCGCTATCACAAGCCGGTCTTGGGCCAAGTCCTGCATCAACAGCTTGTAGTAATTGCCGGAGTAAGGCGTGGGTGCGAAACACACCACTGGCACGTTATCGCTGGTACTGACGGGGTGCGCGGTCCGCAAGTGAATCTGCCCCCAGTCGAGATCTATATAGCTTCGTTTAATCGTCGCCTCATCGGCAAAACTGGCCGAGGCGATAAGGAGTAAACCGAGTATTGGGGCTGTGGTGAGGAAGCGCGTCATTATTATTGCTCCTTGTTGAGATGCTTGCCGAGGGGTAATGCAGTGGCCCCGGAGCGGGGTATCAGCCGCTCGGGTCAAGCATGATTTTGCAATGTGCGTTGGGTGTTCGAAGGCTTTCGAAAGCATCGGCAAAGTCTGCGAAGCCCACGGTGGCGGTACACATGTCGGTTACCGCAATTTTATCCATGGCCATGAGCCCTGCGATCATGTCGAAGTCGGCTTTGTCGTAGGCGACGACGAAGCGAGCTGTGAGTTCTTTCATCATGGCCGCAGCGGGGACCAGCGTGTCGGGGCGGGCACAAAAGCCGACCACCATGATTTCACCGCCATGGCGCGCGTATTCAACGGCCTCCGCAATCATGCCGGGTATACCCACGCATTCGAACACCACATCGGGCGCACCACCTGCTTCTTTTTCGATGCCGGGTAATACCTCGGCCGGCGCGCCTGAAGGCACCGCCATGTCTGCACCAAACTGCAGTGCGCTGTCGCGACGCAGTTGCTCGGGTTCGGTCACAGCGACGTGATAGGCGCCCATGAAGCGGCACCAGAA
>WTHO01000066.1:0-1921 GCA_011523115.1 Halieaceae bacterium
CATAACCAAAGAGCGGATGCGCGACCGGATAAATCAGCCGCGCCAGCAAGCTACGATCGTAGGTCAGTATGTCGCAGTCATGCAGTGCAATCGCCTCTGCTCGACCAGTGGCCAACGCATAGCCCATGCAGTACCAGACGTTGCGTCCCTTGCCGAGCTCCTGAGGGGCCAGACCCGCCTCTTGTAGCCGGGCATCAATTGCCTTGAGCCTGGGCCCATCATTCCACAAGACACGATGATGCTGGGGCAGATCAGCGAAGAAGCTCAGTGCATGCCGATACTCGTCCTCGCTGGCACGATCCAACCCAATAACCACCTGAGACAAATAGGGCACACCTTTGAGCTCTTCGATGATGGCGGGCAGCGCCGGCGTTTCAATCTCCGAATAGAGCGAGGGCAGTATCAGGCCCAAAGGCCTCCGCTCGCTGAACTGCACGAGATCCTGCTCCAAATCTGCGGTGGATCGCTCCCCCAGATTATGCAGCGTTGTGATCGTGCCGTTTTGATAAAAGTCGGCCACGGTCTTCCTCCTCTACCCGCGCAATCAGCGCTTCCATACCTTCAGCCCAGCCTGTGGGGCCGAAGCTGTCACTAATCACCAAGCCACCGGCTCTTTTGGGAGCGGGCGGTTCGTGCACAGGGGATCGAATCAACAACGCAAGATCGGTCACCTCGAGCATTTCGATGTCGTTATCGGCGTCCCCCGCCGATATGCTGACCGCATCGGCAAAATCAGGCAGTTCTGCCCGAATTTTTTGATGTAGCCAGCTGACCGCAGCGCCCTTGCCGCCCGCACCCAGCACATGAACGAACCGCGCGCCTTGCAGACAGCGCAAGTCCAGCGCCTCGACCTGATCTGCAAAGGCGGCGCGATCGGCGGGGGTGCCCAGCCAAACCAGCGTCTCGCAATAGTGGCGGTCCTTGGCCCTGGCGGCACTCTCAGCGTCCAGCCCGGTGATGGCCATGACCTGCTTGTCCGACAAATCGCAGAGGGATTGATAGCGGTTCCCCCACTCGACGTTGAGAATGGCTAGCTGACGCCGAATCATGCTCCGAGACGGACCAAAGCTGTGACACCAGGCCTCAGAGGTATCCTCCGCGCCCGTTGGTCTGGACAGACCCCAATCATTAGGCACCCAAATCGCGGCCCCGTTTTCCACAATCATCGGGCCGGACAGCTCTGCAGCGTTCATCAACTCCGCCGTCTCGGCGCGGGTTTTGCTTGTGCAGGGCACGATCGGTATGCCGCGATCGCGCAGTGCATGAACTGTCTCCAACGCGGCTTCAAAGGAGTACGTGTGGTGATCTAACAATGTGCCGTCAAGATCCGTGTAAATGACAGCGATACTCATGCCGCCAACCCCGCCAAACGCATCTTGCCTACGGTCCGATCCTCGGTCAGCTCCCAAACACAATCCGCCCGGTCAGGAAGGGTCGCCATTCCATGTTCAGTCAGCCGTTGGTAATGGAGGACAAAATCAGCAACCTCGGATTGCGTCATCGTCGGATCCATCAAGGCGGGATGATCTTGCTGAAAGCGCCGAGAAAGTTGCTGCTCCTGCTGCCACCTCCAGTTAAATACCGCGTCGAAACTGGGCGCTTGGAGCAGTAGTAAGGCGTCAAGTTCAGCAAATAACGTCGCATAGTCGGCTTCCAGCTGCCGGTTGACCTCGGCGCGCCAAACACGATCAGCATCTTTATTGGCCTCGGTCTCATTGACCGGCTGCACCAGCGCTTCATCAGGCTGTGGCGGAATACCGATACACCACCCCTCCAACAAAATGAGCCCCACGGGCGCACTTTCTTGGCGCCAATGCACCATTTCGGTGCGATCATCAGTGGCCTTGTCGAAGCGAGGTAGCGGGACCGACCCGGTTCCCCGCAACGCGGCGATGGTGCGCGTCAGCAGGGTCAGATCATG
>WTHO01000066.1:2021-3476 GCA_011523115.1 Halieaceae bacterium
AAAGTGTTGTCTGCTGTCCGCAGTAAGCGTTGCAGTTTATTCGGTCTGCGTGACGCCCAACGTGTTAACTATGCAAAGCCCATGCCGATTTTGATGGACCAATGCGGTTTGGTTTGGATTCGATACACTGAACCGGACGAAACCTCGACAGGTAAATCACTGTTGCAACCCAAGCCGATCCCGAGGGCGCTATGAAATCCGCGTTATCCATTTTTATGGGCAAGCGCGCTGCGACAATCATCGAGCAGACAGGCTGGCAAGCGGCGCCTTTTTCAACCTTGGTCGGCGCTTCGGGGGGGCCGAAATGGCTGATCCTCTCAGAGCTCGATCAAGTACTGGGCAAGGAGCTTCTCGCCAAGGCGCCGCAACCGATGACGTTGATTGGCTCCTCCATCGGCACTTGGCGACACGCGTGTCTCAGCCAGCCGGACCCAGAAGCGGCTGTTAAGCGGCTCCAATACGCATACCTGCATCAGGAGTATCGATCGACGAAGCCCTCGCCTCAGGAGGTGAGTCAAGTGGCGGAGCGGTTGTTAGGGGAGGCACTTGGGGCAGAGGGCGTTCAGAACATCGTGCAACATCGACGTCTCAGGAATACCGTGATCACAGCGCGCGCTAAAGGTATCGCGCGAGGTCGGCGCGGCGCACCCCTTGTGGCGGGAATGGCCACCGCCATGGTGGCCAACAGCCTCTCCCGCAGAGCGCTCAGCCAATTTTTCGAGCGGGTGGCCTTCTGTCACAGCGACGTCACCGAAGTACCGTTCGCCCGAGGCTTCAACACCCAAAAAGTGACGCTCACCGAGCACAATCTGGTGCCTGCGCTCAAAGCCAGCGGCGCGATTCCGCTCCTCATGCAATGTGAGGAAAACATCCCTGGCGGCCCGCTGGGCCCGTATTGGGATGGCGGGATTATCGATTATCACTTCTCTCTTGAGCACCACACAGAGAGTGGGCTCATCCTGTATCCGCATTTTCTGGATCGGCTGACACCTGGTTGGTTCGACAAACGGCTACCGTGGCGCACGCGTGTCACCCCGGCCCTCGATAATCTGGTGCTCATCTGCCCCAGTGAAGAATTTCTGGTGGGTTTGCCCTTCGGGAAAATTCCTGATCGCAAAGACTTTCAAACCTTGTCACCGGCTGACCGTTTGACGTACTGGCAGACGTGTGTGTGCGAGAGTGAGCGACTCGCGGCAGCTTTTTCTTCGCTGATGACGGGTAGCAACCCGCTCGACGGTGTTCAGCTCATTGAGCCAGCGACGCACTAATCAACGGATATCGGGTTGAGTTGGCTGGCTCAGCGCGCTCGAGGATGACGTCGCATCCAACAGCGCTGCGGGCCCAACCGGCATGCGCAGGCTTGAGTTCACGAGCGCTCGATTAGCGCGCGGCTTGAATGAAATCGGCGATTGATTTGCTGAGCTCTTGGTGGCAACGCTCTTGCAGCATGTGCCC
>WTHO01000054.1:0-1959 GCA_011523115.1 Halieaceae bacterium
CTCGCCGCCCCCGGCGGCATCGACCAGCTCTACCTCGACGACATCGCACCGCGCGCCCCGGGCTTCGGCGAGATACAAGTCGAGGTCAAAGCCACCTCGCTGAACTTTCATGATTATGCGGTCGTTACCGGTTTGATACCGGCGGATGACGGTCGGATCCCGATGTCTGATGGTGCAGGTGTGGTGAGTGCGGTAGGAGAGGGCGTGACCGCTTTTGCCGAGGGTGATCGGGTGCTGAGTTATTTCTTCCCTCACTGGGCGGGCGGGCGGCCGACGCTGCCCGATTTGATGGGTGTGCCCGGCGACCATGTTGATGGTTTCGCCGCGCAAACTGTCACGATGCCTGCGAGCGCATTCAGCCGCATGCCAGTCCACCTGGATTTTGAGGCGGCGTCAACGCTGAGCTGCGCGGGGCTGACCGCCTGGCGGGCGCTGGTAGTCGAGACAGATCTAAAACCCGGAGATTGGGTGCTGGTGCAGGGCAGTGGCGGCGTCTCGGTGGTGGCGCTTCAGATGGCGCGCATGATGGGTTGCCGCGTGATTGCCACATCATCCTCAGACGCGAAACTTGAGCGACTCGGCGATCTGGGTGCCGAACACCTCATCAATTACCGAACCCATGCGGACTGGGGCGAGCAAGCCTTCGAGTTAACCGGCGGCGCCGGCGTGGATCTGGTGGTGGAGGTTGGTGGCCCGGGCAACCTGCCGCAATCCATCAGCGCGTTGGCAATTGACGGCTGTATCAGTTTGATCGGTGTGCTCACGGGCTGGTCTGGGGAGGTCCCGACGGCGGCGCTGATGACCAAGAACGGGCGGATCAGCGGCATCACCGTTGGGAGTCAGGCAGATCAGGCCAATATGATCGCCGCGGTCGAGGCACATGATTTACAGCCGGTTGTAGATAAGACCTTTAGTCTCGCTGATCTGGGCGAGGCGTTTCGATATCAGGAGTCGCAGGAGCACTTCGGCAAAATATGCGTTACGCTATAGCCTTCGATTCGCCATCACGCTGAGTACCACTTGGAAAAATCGAGTCGACATCTGATGCACCTACCACTACGACAGCTTCTTATCCCAGTGCGTTGCCTTCATTTGGGTCGCTATTGTCTGACCGCAGTCTGTGCGCTGCTCTTCTTGAGCGCGGTTATTTCTCAAAAAGTCAGCGCCGAGGCGCTTCATCCGCATCTCACCAACAAGCATCGCTTCAGCTTGGGGGGATACTGGCAGGAGAGTGAAGCGAGCTTGACGGCGGTAAGAGGGAATCTAGAGCCGACGGCGGTTGATCTCAGCACGATCGGCCTGAAAGACCGGGATTTCACTTGGATGGCGGAGTACCGCTATCGAAAAAATCCCCGCTGGCAATACTCAGCGTCACTCTATCGTTATCGCCAAACAGGTGACCTGGCGGCCGAGACCGAATTCAATTTTGACGGTGTTGAAGTTGAGGTCGGATCAGAGCTGGACACTTTGCTGACGATCGACACCTACATTTTCGACGCTATGTACACCCTGCGACGCACAGACCGTTCTGAGCTGACCATCGGTGGTGGTTTCCACATTCTCGATAATGACGTCGTCATCAACACGCGGCGCGTCGTCAATGGTAACGACAGGCCAGAGGTGGAGCGCGGCAGCGCGTCACTGATTGCGCCGCTCCCCAACCTGAGGGCCACCTACCTCCATGCTTTGAGCCCCAAGCTGTCGCTATCGGCAACGCTGGGCTGGTTGTCGCTCAGTTACGACCGATACGATGGCGATTTCCGCTATCTGCACCTGAAGGGTGAGTATCTGGTGACCGATGCGCTCGGCATTTCGGCCGGTTTTCAGCTCGCGTCAGTCGATGTTCAGGAAAACAAAGAGCGCGGACACAATCGCTTTGACGTCGAGTTTTCGGGTCTGACTCTGGGCGTGACTTACTCGTTCTAGCGTTCTTCCCGGCTGCTGATATCGAGCGGCAAA
>WTHO01000054.1:2059-3471 GCA_011523115.1 Halieaceae bacterium
GGTTCGGTGTTGCGTGAGGGATCAAACGGCTGGACTTGCATGGTGGGTAATCCTCGCCCGGCACCTGAAGGCGGTTGGCCCACCGCCCACGATGCCATGCCGGTGTGTACCGATGACGTCGGCATGAAGTGGATGAGCGATTTCATGGCGGGCAGGGCGCCGCAAATTGAACGCGACACTTTCATGTGGATGCTCCATGGCGATGTGGGAGAAGACAACACCACCGCGGGCGTCCTCAACAAAGCCGACGCCAAAGACCCGACCCAGTGGATCGAGTCGGGCCCGCATCTGATGTTGCTGCCCGCAGACCCGTCCTCGCTCGATGGTATGAGCGACGACTTCAACACCGGTGCGCCCTATGTGATGTTCCCGGGTACGCCCGGTGCCCACGTCATGATCCCGACGGAAGGCTATTACCACTATCAGGACCCGCGATAATCGGGTGGGCAATCACGGGGCCGGTAATGAAAGGCACTTTGCCTCGAGCGACCTGCCCTGAGCGACCTGCATTGTCAAAAAAGACTGGAGAGCAATGATGAAGTGGATAAAAGAAAGCGCATTCTTGGTGCTTGCTGCGGCGGCGTCAGCCACCGCACTCGCAGGTCATCACGAGAAGGGCGAGGGAGTGATGCTGGCGGCGCAACCCGGGCAGATGATGATTGTTTACCACTGGCCCTGCGCCGATGCCAAGTTGGGCTTGTCACTGCTGAAGGACATGATCGCTTATGAGCGCGATGCCTCCCCTTATCCTTACGCTGCGGCGCCTGCGATTCACGCGGATGGCGCCATTGTCTCGGTCGACGTGCATCCCTCGGCTGAGTCCATGGAGAAGGCGAACGCATGGCAGGCCGAGGATGTAGAGTGGCAAGCCCAGCTCGCCAAGATGGCCGCGGCCTGCGGTTCGGTTGATGACCTGACGGCGCATGTATTAACCATGCAGTGAGTGATATCACCCGTGCTGAAACCCGGCATCCGCCGGGTTTTTTTATGTCACTGTCCTGAGGAACGGACTACAGCAGAGCTTCTCCAAGCTTTCATCGAATCACTCACGTGGCTCTGGCCGGCGATGATTGCCATGGACGACTGGCATCGCGCTTTACATGCGATCAGACCGCTCTCCCTTTTCCTTACGCACTTGGGTGCGGTGCTCCCAAATCGCGTACCCCACGCCCAGTACGATGAGTCCCGCGAGGAGCAACAGCTGTGTGCCGCTCAAGCCATATAGGCCGCATTGGGTGAGTCGCTCAATGAAGGAGTAGGTGCTGACCGTGCATGTCATCAAGGGTGTGCCCGCTCGAAAAAATCGCCATCAGGGGTGCCAACGCCGCGGCTTTAACGCCACCGCCAGCGTGGGCCGCCATCAAACCTTTGCCCGTTTTGGCTATTAAACAGAGTCACGCGCACTTTGTCGC
>WTHO01000104.1 GCA_011523115.1 Halieaceae bacterium
CGCCACGAATGTAATCAATATCGGCGACGCCATCGCGCACGCGCATCAAGACCTGCGCATCGGTAATCGACTGGCCGGCCGCAACGAGTTCGTCGGCTACTACACTGAGTTCGAGATCCAGATTCTGCAGAGGCCCCACAGGTAGTGGCACAGGCGCACTGGTGGAGGAGTCCCCAGAGGTTGGTTGGGACGCAGGCTCATTGGCGCTCGCTGTAGAGTCGGTAGCAGGTAGCGCGGCGGGCTGGATCTGATCAACGTCAAGCCGCGCCGTTGATACGTCGAGTTTGATCTCCGGGCTCTCCAGTGCTGACCAGATAAGCTGCCCTGTGATATCGCCGCCCGGGAGGGTGGCGTCGAGGGTGAAGTCCGCCTTGGCAGGTGAAGGGGTGAAGACGCCGTTGAGGGTGCTGGTAACCGGTTGAGTGAGCGCTCCCAGTACCTCTGTGGCGAGACCGTCAACCGCTATGGTGCTGAAATCGCTGGCAATCCGGATGGCGCCCTCTAATTCGATGTCGAGTGCCGGCGTCGTACCGTCCCCCAGTACGGTAAGCGCTCCCTCGAGTTGCATCGGTTCATTCCGCGTATTAACGGCAGTCAGATTCAGGGACGCGACTTTAATCGTGTTACTGAGTGTGCCTTCCCGGGTTCGCTGCCTGACAGTGATGTCCTCTATCTGCACGGCCTCAGCAAGTATTGCAATGGCAGCGGTGCCGCCGCCGGCTTGCATCTGGCGCTGTCTCTCGGCTTCCTTATTTTTTCGGATCATCTCGCCGCGCTGCTCCCATTGCCGGTCGCTCATGACGGGTGCAGGTTCTGGGGGAGGAGGTAGTGCCTGAGGCTCTGTGATATCCGCGGCCACGCCAGCGATCACAATTGTCCCGACATCTACCTTTCCGCCCAATAAGGGCAACAGAGAAAGCCCAACATCCAGTTCGGTGATCGACGCTCGAATGGTTTGGTCGTAATCCGTCTGTGCGGGTAAATTGAGAAACGTGTCCTCCAGCCTGAGCCCAAAACGGGGGAAAAAGCTGAGCTCGGCGCCTCCTTCCACCACGAGATCGCCCCCGGTGTTGGCTTTCACTTGCTCCTGCGCCATATCGAGCAGGGCCTGCTCATCGATGAACATGGGCAACATGAACATCGCAATCACGATCAAGGCGATAAGACCGCCCACAATCCACAAAACTACCAGCATCGTTTACCTCCCCCGGATATGACGCCCGAACGACTCTATTAAAGGCGAATTGTGCAGGAGGTGTCTATTGCCTGCTTCGCCGCTCTACGTGCTGGTTCAGAATCCGCTCTTTTTCGGCCCGCACACCTTCATTGGACTTCAGTTTCCAGAGCGTGTCTTTGGCAAACTGATACGACGTCTTGAGGTCCACGATGGGTTCCGGGTAATCAATCGGATGGAGCTGTCGCTCTATGGGTGACAGTAGCCAAGGCTGATGCACCAGCGGCGTGGGCAGCCCCGCCAGCTCCGGCACCCACTGAAGAATAAAAGTCCCATCTGGATCATGATCCAGCGATTGTTTTACAGGGTTGTAGATACGGATGGTGTTGATGCCCGTGACCCCGGCTTGCATCTGCATTTGCGGGTAGTGGATCCCGGGCTCAAAGTCGAGAAACAATGAGCCAAGCCACTCGGCACCGAGCCGCCAGTCCTGCCAAAGATGGTGGGTCAGGAACGACACCACCATGGCCCGTGCGCGAAAGTTGAGATAACCGGTTTTTAGCAAACAGCGCATACAGGCGTCGATTAACGGGTAACCCGTGCGTCCTTCCCGCCAGGCGGCCAGTCGATCTGGGTCGTGGCGGCGGGGATGTGACAGGTAGCCCCGGTTGAGGTCTTCAAACTCCATTCGACACTCCATTTCAAATTTTTGGATGAAGTGGCAATGCCAGTGCAAACGGGACTCGAAGGCTGACAGAGCGCGAGCCCAGCCGCCTTGCTGCTGTCTGCGTTTCAGGGCTTGGTAGGTTTGCCGCAGACTGAGATTTCCCCACGCCAGATAGGGCGAGAGTCGCGAGCAGTGCTCCCGACTCGTGGCGGGTTTGGAGATGTGTCGCTGGTAGCCATGACCTCTTACCGACAGAAAACTCTCCAAAACCTCATGAGCGGCGGGTGCGCCTCCGCGCTGAAAATCCGGATTTTGTGCCTGCCAAGCCGAGATGCGCCGCGACCGCATGCCGTCCAACTCCGGTGGCAACTGGCGGCATAGGCTGGTCAGTAACGGGAGTTCTACGCTGAGTTCTGCATCACTCATTACACGCTGCCAGTCTCGATTCCAGCCGCGGCGATCCCGGCGTCCGCGTTGCACGGCGTTTGTCGGGAACTCCTGCCAATCGATACCCTCGGCTGTGCAAAACGAGGCGACCTGACGGTCCCGTTCAAACGTCACGCCAAGGCCCGTCTCTTCATAACTGAAGAGATGATCAATTGGCATCAACTGATGGAGTGTGTTGAAGATCGCGAGGGGTTCACCCTCCAAAATCTGAATCTCAACACCCCTGCCCGCCAGCTCGGTGTTCATAGCCTGTAAAGATTGCGCAATGAAGTGCCAGTGCCGCCCCCGGTAATGAGGGTTTTTGATCAGTGATGGTTCGACGATGTAGACCATTAGCAGCGGTTCATGACGTGCGATGGCTGCGGCGAGGGGCGCATGGTCGGTGAGCCTCAAGTCTCGTTTGAACCACACAACGTTCACGACGCAGCCTGCCGTCCAGCCAGCAGAGGATTGACCAGTGGCTGCTGAGTCAAGGCGTCCTGTAGCGCCACCCGGCCACGATAAATGGCGCTGAAAATGAGGCGATAGGCGTCACGATCAAAGCCGATTGCCGCCTTACTGTTCAGTGAGTTTTTCACGTCCGCCAGCGAGTCAAAGCAGCCATGCCATGCCCACTGGTCAACGAGGTGGAATTGCTTCGCTGGCTGGTGCTCGATGGGATGGATAGTGAGTTCCTGAAGCAGTAGCGGCCCGGTGAAGGGCCAGGCCGCGATCCTCTGTCGATCCAGCTGGTCGAGCAATCGAGCGTTGTGTGAATCGGCGCTTTCTTGCCCTGTACAGGCACCGTCACAGCGCCCTAACTGGTGCTGAAAACAGGCCCCGTTACCTTTATCGAGACCCATGACACGCAAGCACAGCGCGTGATCTCTGGCGAGGTTCTGGAGCGAGGTGGTGATTCGGTGCTTGTTTGGGAACAGTCCATAGGTGTCGGTATCGCGCACGCCAGTCGGTGCGAAATCAATGGCAGCCGGTTGCAAAAAGCCCGCTTTCGAGGGCTTAAGCTGAATTGTCCAGAGGCGCCGCAACTGGCGTTGGCGACGATTGAACAGTGGCACCTCTGATTTGATAGCGGCGTTTTCAATCAACAAGGCGCCGATCTCACCCGCGGTGAGTTGGCAGTCGATGTGGGCGACCTGAGACATGAGCCGCTGATGCCTGCCCGGTTTGCGGCCCTCGTTGATGTGCTGTGCGACCCGACTGTGGATGTCGACGCTTTTGCCGATGTAGAGCAGCGCGCCCTCGGCATCGAAGAAGCGATAAACGCCGCTGCATCGCGGCAATGAATCAATTGACTCGCCAGCGCGGGAGAACGTGATGCGCTGTGTTGTTTTGGGCATCTTTTCTGAGCCTCTGATTAGCCGACGGCGAGGACAGTTGTTCGGTTTTTGTCGCCTCAAAACTCGTGACGCCCGAGGCTGAAGCGAACCGCTGGAGCTTGAGAATCGTAGCTGTTGTAGGCCTTGTAAAAAAGTAGAGGCCGGGCTCCGTTACCTCAGTGAAAGCGGAACCCTGCCGTGTCAGAGCACTGTGTGAATTGTTATGAAGGTAGCCATCAATAAGTTAGCGAGTCTGGATATCTCCAGTGTTGTGATCGAGTCAGTTGATTTGAGTCTGTATATCGCTCATGTCCGCGTTGGTGATACCGAGCACGTCATTGCCGATCGGCAAGGCAAGGTCCTGAAAACGCGAAACCTACTGGAGATGCAGCGGTTGCTTCGGAAGGCGGTCAGCTGCGAATTTTTTCTGCGACAGCGCAGTGCTTACGATGAAATGGTGGGGCATGCCCACCGGGCCGCTGACAACAGTATGGAACTGCCTTTAGGTCGGGAACCGTTGCCGGATTGGTTGAACTAATCGTTGTCCTTAGGGAGCGTTGCGCACTGAGTGCGTTTGTGCCGGACGACGCTGAGCAACGTTACGTCGAGAGGTCATCCTCTCCGAGTTTATGGCCCCAGTCTCGTTTTGCTTTCAGATATTGCAGGTTGTGATCGTCGACGCCGCATACATGCTTGACCTGCTCGATATTGGGGACTCCCAGAGCAGTCAGGTCTTCTTGTTTTTTGGGGTTATTGGTCAGCAGGCGTAAGTTGCGGCCGCCTCCAAAATATTTGAGCAAGACGGCGGCGTCGGAGAAATCCCGGGAGTCATCGGGAAGCCCCAGGGACCGGTTCGCCTGATACGTGTTCTCGCCCGCGTCCTGAAGCAAATAGGTCGCTGCTTTGGCCCATAAGCCGATACCTCGGCCTTCATGGCCCGCCATGTAAATCAGATAACCGCCCGCCGGGTCGTCTGCAATGCGGTCCAGAGCAGATTCCAACTGGGGGCCGCACTCGCAACGCCTGGAGCCCAGCACATCGCCCGTCAGGCAACTCGAATGAACCCTAACGAGCGGGTTGTCGCTCTTCTCCGGCTCGCCAATCACCAACACACTGTTTACCGCCATGCTCGAGGCGAGGTGCGAAAAAAGATGTTGTCCTCCCTGTTCTCGCAGGGTGCTCGCGAGATGCTCGACTTCGCTGAGTTCAGTGCTTCTTACGCTGGCGTACCACTGAACAGTGGGGTGGAGATGTCCGCGCGCGAGGGGCAGTGGAATGGGACCCATGAGGTTGAGGTGCAGGCCCGGCCCGGGTGCGTCAGTCATCTGCACTTCGCTGCCGTCGGCATCGATGCGAAACAGCTTGCCGTCGCGGATCAGCCGCTCGCGAATGTCAGGGTTGATGTACGTGAACATGTTTGGCCCCGGATAGGCCTCTCAGCGCTGGTGTAAGGGAGCGCGGAGTATAGAGGGATTTATCCCGTTTCGCTCGGCTGTTGCTGCGTAATGCAGTGAATGCCGCCGCCCATCGCGAAGAGCGCCCTGGCGTCGAGCATCTTGATCTCCCGACCCGGATAGGCGTCCTCGAGCCGTTCTCGCGCCGCGTCATCGCGCGGATCGTTGAAGGCCGGGCAGATCACCGCACCGTTGCAAACGTAGTGATTAATATAGCTGTAATCGACCCAGTCACGGTTATCTTTCAAGGTGTGCGGGGCTTCCAGTGGCAGCACCTCCAAACCGGCCTCCCGGAACTGCGGTAACAGGGACTGCCATAACGAAAAGTCGGGATGGTCCTCGTGGGTTTGCTGGTGAACGAGCAGCCGCCCATCGGGTGCAAAGCACGCCACGATATCGACGTGGCCTTTGGTGCCGTTGAGAAAATTATCTCGCCATAGACCCCTGGGTAGCCAAATTGCGCGCTCGGTGCCCAGCGCAGCGTGGACGTGCTCGGCAATGCTGTCCCGGTCGTGCCCGGGGTTGCGGGCCGGATCGAGTTGTACCGTGTCAGTGAGCAGCACCGTCCCGCTGCCATCCACGTGGAGCCCACCGCCCTCGTTAACGAATCCTGCCCGCTCGCTGGGGATGTTCAACCAGTTCGCGATGTAGTCGGCGATGGCATCGTCATGGCCCCATTCCAGCTCGGTGTTTTGCCCCCAACCGTTGAACTGCCAATCGACCGCGATGAGCCCGCCGTCCTCTACCACGAAAGTGGGTCCGATATCTCTCAGCCAGGCGTCGTTGAGGTTGACAGTGATCTTGTCGACCGCCTCAGCGAGGCATTTATCAGCGGCCTTCAGATCCTCTGGGTGGCACAGCATCCGCACTGGCTCATACTCGCTGATGGTGTTGGCCACTAATGCCCAAGCGCGGCGTGCGTCTTCTCTGCTGAGCCCTGACTCTGCGTAGCTGACCCGGGGAAATCCCATCCAGGTTGCAGTGTGCGGATCCCATTCAGGCGGCATCCTGCGCGGTGCAATCATGGTTTTATGCCCGGTATACCCCCTTGCTCCGCCGCCCCATCGGGCTGTCTCGGGTTCACCTTTGCTGCGGTCAGGGCGCCGTAGGTGTCGGGTCTGCGGGTGGCGAAAAAGGGGAAGAGCGTGAGCCAATCTTCGCGTTGGCCGAGATCGATTTCGGCCACCAGCGCTGCGGCTTCGTCCCGAGGCGCTTCCACCAGGACACGACCAAAGGGGTCAATGAGGCAACTCGAGCCGTAAAATTCAATCAGCCCCTCTGAACCGAAACGATTGGGCAGGGCGACGAATAGGCCATTGGCAGCGGCGTGGCCCGCGACGACGCGTCTGAGCAACGGTGCGGTGTCAAATTCCGGGTAGTCGGGTTCAGAGCCGATAGCCGTCGGATAGCAGATCAAGTCGGCGCCCGCGAGGGCATAACAGCGTGCGACCTCAGGGAACCATTCATCCCAGCAGGTGGGGTTTCCCACCTTGAGATCCAATCCGTCCAGAGCCAGTGTGTGAACGGGGTAGGGGTTATCGGCCGGTCCCTCGGTGAAATAGTGGTCCTCAAAATATCCCTCAGTCACGGGAATATGCAATTTGCGTGTTCGCCCTACACACTCACCGTTGGGAGACACAATGATGGAGGTATTGAGGCCACGTTGATCTGTAGCCCCTGATCGCTCGAACAACGAAATCTGCAGGTGAACATCACAGCTTTGAGCCAGTGTTTTGGCCAGTGCCAGACTCGGGCCATTTTCCAAGTCTTCGGCTGAGGCGTCTGCGGGGCCCTCAGGTCTCGTATCCGCGGGATAACGGCTCAACGTCAGCTCGGGCAAGAATACGACGTTAGCGCCTGCTTCGGCACAGGCGCTGACGCCCTCCGTCAGCTGCTCAGTGTGCGCGTCCGCGGATTCGAACCATTTGGTCTGCACCAGTCCAACGCTGGTGGTGCGGGTCTCGCGGTCTGCAATACGACAAGGGCTTGGTAGTGACCTGCTCCGAATGACCTTCATGGCCGCCGCCTCATTGGGGTGTCACCAGATTACGGCGTTGTCTGCGCGACCCCAGGAGGGAAACCCGCCAATACCCGCATCGCGGCGGCGTCCAGCGCAGTCTGGTCGCGGATGGTCTCTTCTTTCAGTTTGGACTGTGTGACGCTGCGCCAGACCGAGGCGTTCTCCACAGGATCGATCATGTCGATAATGAAGGTCCCCTGTGTGTACTCCGTAACGCGGACATCTGTTTGGTTCATGCAGTTGTAGCAGTTGTACATGGCGTATCGGTTGTAGCGGCTGTACCCCATCGACGCCCCGTAGGAGGGGTTGTTGTAGGTTTTGACATCCGTCTTTTCCATGAGATTCAGATGCCAACTGAGTAGCAAATCTGCGTCAGCCGTTTTGGTGACGAACTCAAAGCCCTTGGCTTCAAGTGCTGATCGTAGCGCTGAGTCAATACGATCCCGCTGAAAGTCGGTGAGTTCGGTCGGATTATTGCCGGTGACCTCGCCACTCATCGCGTAAAAACCGATGGTCTTGGGTTGGCTGAAGTTATAGTCGGGGGCAAAGTCCACCACCGGTTCGGGAGGTTTGCTGGCACAGGCGCTCAGGGCCAATGCTAGGCCTGCGGCCACGGTCAGTCGGATCAGCGTCACAATTATCTCCACACAGCAAATTCGGGATGTCGTAATGTAGCAGGCTTGGCGCACCATGCCAGTGCTGGGGACGACAGATAACCCGCTGCGTGGCGCTGAAAAGACGGGCGTTTCTCTTGATTTTGCAAGACGGTCCGGTTCAGTGTGCCCCTTGCCCCGCCCGATTTATACCACCGCATTCGGCCAGCGCGGCTTGAATCTGTGCGATGTGTGATCGGGTCACGGCGTTGAGGCCATCGAGCACTGCGTCGCGGGTGGCCATCCAGTGACGATAGTCATCGGTCAATTCGCTGGCGAGTGATTGCTCGAGCTTTTTTATCGGTGGCAGCAGCAGCTCCTTTCTCTGGCGCAGCGTTACCAACCAGGGCTGTACCCCGCCGACCAGGAAACGGGCCACCACTTGTTCCAGTGCTCTGGATCGATCTGTCGGCTGACCATAGGGGCAAAGCGGGGCAGTGGATTGCGTACCTTTAAGCAACTCGGTGGCGCGCTGCAGCGCGCTGGATGCTCGATAGTGCGCGAGCAACAATGGCCCGCCGTCGCCCGCGCGCAGATCACTGAGCAGTAGCTCGAACTCACGGTTGCTGGCGCTCCAGTCACCGGCCAGCCAGGCCACGCTCAGGTCGATCAGGCGACTCAGTGACTCGGCAATGAGGCTACTGGTGCTGGCAGGGTAATCCCCGAGCGTCGTCGGGCGCTCCCAAAAAAGTTGCCACTCGGGGCCTTGCAATATCGACTGGTACAGCGACATCGGAAGCAGGTCCATGCGCTCTTTGCTCGCCTGTTCCAGAGTGTTGGCAAGCTCTGTATCCCCGCGTTCTCGGAGCAGGGTGATGCATCCCGGGGCCAGATCCAAAAACTCCAGATCGAGCAGTAATCGTTGCGACGGAGAGGCGGTGCGCCCCAGTTGAGTGTTGCGGCGGCCAAGATTCACTTGCAACTCGCAGCCAGAGAGCGACAGAAATTCGATCAGGTTGATTTGGCTCGGGGCGGGTGGGTTGAGGATCGGGTCATGCGGTAATGCGAGTGACTCATTCTGCGGGGACGGGCCTGCGGGCAGTGGCATGCCGGTTATCGTCGACAGACGACTCAAATATTCCTGCAAGTTTTGCGGGGCGCTGCCGGTATCGCCGCATCCGGTCAGCAGCAGAAGGCTCGTTATCAGGGCACGATAGCGCCTCACCCCGCCAATGCCGCTTTGGCATCCCCGCGCCACCGGTGCAGGTCCGTTAGCGACTCGTCTGGCGACAGCCGAGCACCCCACTTTGCGAAATCGATGGCTGCCAATAAATCAATGTCCGCAAAGGAGAAGTTGTCCCCCGCCAAAAAAGGGCTGTCCGCCAGCCGCTCATTGGTCATGGCAAAACCTGCGATCAGTCGGGTGCGACCGCGCTCCACCAATTCGGGTAGCTGAGCCACATTGTCCGGGCCTGGCAGTGCCCGATCGACATAGTGAGGGTGCCCATTGCGAAACGCATCAGCGGCGGCGGCAAAGATTTCACTGAATAGTCTGTGGTTCCAATTCAGCACTTGAGCCCGCTCCTCAGCACTTTGGCCCAGTAGCGGCCTCTCCGGAAACTGAGACTCTAAATAGTGGGCGATGGCAATCACCGCGCAGAGCACCGAGCCGTCGTCAAGGATCAGTGCCGGTACTGTGGCCTCGGGAACGATCGCCCGATACGCATCGCCCAACTGCTCCTCGGTGCCCAGATTGACTTGGGTCGTCTCCAGAGTGATGCCTTTGTACTGCATGAACATGGCAATGCGTGCGGGATTCGGGGCGCCGTCGAAGGTATAGAGTTTCATAGCTGCGGTGTCCTTGATTTTTACCCCAGTATAACGGTGGCTCGCGCGAGGCAAGGTTATGTTTTCGATCGTTTTCGCAACCGTTATACTCCCGCTCCCACTGATTGGAGATGGCACCATGCGATTTTTCTTGTTGTTTTTGTTGGCCCCGATGGCGGCGGTTGCGCTTGATCTGACCGAGCAGCAGAGGGCTGACATTGAAGCGCGAATCCAGCCGTTCTCTGCGGTCTGCGTGCAGGGCGAGACCTGCGGTGGTGGTGAAGCCATGGCGGACGCCGCTGGCCGATCGGGAGAGGATGTTTACAACGGTGCCTGTATGGCATGCCATGCGGCAGGGATTGCCGGTGCGCCAAAAGTCGGTGATCAAGTCGCATGGGTGGACCGCATCGCCAAAGGTATGGATGCACTGTATGACAGTGGCATCAATGGCGTGGCGGGCACGGGCATGATCGCCCGCGGCGGATGCGCAGACTGTTCCGACGACGAAATCAGATGGGCTGTGGACTACATGGTCGATAGCAGTCGCTAAGCCTGCGCCGCGTCGGTATCAGTGGGTGCCTCTCGCAGGCCCACTGCGGTATTGAGGTGCTCTACTGATACCGAGGTACTCCCCTCCAGATCGGCGATGGTCCTTGCCACCCTCAGGCGGCGGTGGGTCGATCGCGCTGACAGTTGCAGCGTCTTCATCGCTTCAATCAACCATTTCTGTGTCTGACTGCTCAGTGAGCACACTGCGATTAAGTTTTCTCCTCTAAGATCTCGATTGAGCGCGCCCTGGCGATGCAATTGGCGTTCGCGCGCCGTCGCGATGTCGGGTCTCACCGTCGCTGAGTAATCTGGCGTGTCTGTGCCACTCAGCAAACATTCAGGGGGCGGCCGTCTGAGCGTGACATGCAAATCAATGCGGTCCATCAACGGGCCAGAGGCGCCTTGCCGGTAGCGCCTGATCGTATCCGGCGTGCAGCGGCATGCGGACTCCCGGCTCCCAGCGTGACCGCAGGGGCATGGGTTCATTGCGGCCACCAGCTGGAACTGCGCGGGGTAGCGATGCTGGTGAGCCGCGCGGCTCACCCAGATCTCTCCGCTCTCGAGCGGTTGTCGGAGTTGATTTAGCACCGGCCGAGGGAATTCGGTCAATTCGTCGAGGAAGAGCACTCCGCCATGCGCCATGGAAATTTCTCCAGGTATCGCTTTCGCGGTGCCGCCCATCAGTGCAGCGATGGTGCTGGAATGATGAGGCTGTCGTAATGGAGGGCCGTTGATGAAACCGAGCCCCGCCAAGTCGCGCAGGAGATTGACCTGGCGTTGAGTATCAGGGGGTAGCTCAGGAAGCAGCCCCGGCAGAATCGATGCGGCCAAGGTTTTGCCTACCCCCGGAGGGCCGCTCATCAGCAAGTGGTGGCCCCCTGCGGCGGCCAACTTGAGGACTTCGTGAGTTAAAGGTTGCCCTTTCAATTCAGCCAAATCGGGGTATTGCCGCTCCGGTGCTTCAAAAGCGAAATCAGTGCGAATCAGAGGAGGGGTGGGCGCCTTGAGTTGGGCACAAAGTGTCAGAAGGTCGGGAGCTGCGAGGATGCGGCCCCCGGTAACGCTGGCAATCTTTTCCGCATCCTGGGCGGCGATGCCGCAGACGCGGTGGGCTCGACAGGCCTCCATCGCTGCCGCCAGCGCACCGTGGAAGGAATGGATGCAGCCATCGAGTCCCAGCTCACCAAAAAATTCCCGGTCGTCAAGACTCTGTGCCGGGAGTTGTCCCGAAGCGACTAAAAGGCCCAACGCAATGGGCAAGTCGAATCTTGTTCCGCCCTTGGGTAGATCAGTTGGTGCCAGATTGACGGTGATACGGAAATCGGGCCATTTGAAATGGGAGCTGAGGAGAGCGCTGCGCACCCGCCCGTAAACCTGACGACTGGCTGAGTCGCCCAGACCGACGATTTGAAAGTGCGGTAGGCCTGCCGTGAGATGAATCTCTACCGTGACAGAAGGTGCCTCGAGACCTGCATGGCTACGCGAGTGAACGTGGGTAAATTGCATAGATCATCCGTGATCTCCAAGGGTGCGGGTGATGTGCGCCGAGTCAGCTGCCGTCCGGCCCGTCGGGTGAATCCAGCGATTGGCTCAGCGAGGCTAGATCCCGCTCCACCTGCTCAAGCCGCTCTCTGGTGCGCCTCAGTACGGCGGTCTGCGCATCAAATTCTTCTCGGCTGACCACATCCAGACGAGTCAGTGCCCCTTTCAGGAGCGTCTTGGCGTTGCGATCGAGCTGGTCAATAAACGGATCGCCGTTGCCCATCAAGCGGTCGAACAGCGTCCGGTTGGGTTGTGCCTGTGAGCGGTCGTCATTCATGGCGAAGTCCTGTGGGCATCGAGTCTCATTTTTCACTGTTGCCAATGCTGTGGCTACTGGCTCTGCTACTGCTGTTGCAACGACAAATAAGCCAAAAAAAGGACCGAAAAGCAGGCCCAGATTTGAGGACGGTGAGGCCGAGGTTCACCCCGCCGAGCCACAGCTGAAATGTAGCGCACTGCCGCGATGACAGACAGATCATTTGCCACCAAAACTGGTGCATTAGGCGCACTGCATTGGTGCGACACGCGGGAAAGAACCCGTGGGATCTCCACCAAGCCGCCACATAAAAACCCTTAAGTATCTGTTCTTAATGCAGTAATCCCAAACTGGCCCGCGCTTGGCAATAACTCGTGCGGGGAAAGCGCGACCGCTAGCCGCGAGCCAAGCCTTCATGAGGCCGCCCCGAAGAAAACGAACGGCCACGAGCCAGTCAGTCAATTGCCGTCTTTGCGGACGGTTTTTTTGGAGGTTGCCATGAAATTGGTTACTGCAGTCATAAAGCCTTTCAAGTTGGACGACGTGCGCGAAGCACTGTCCACGATTGGCGTTCAGGGAATTACGGTGAGCGAAGTGAAAGGCTTCGGTCGCCAGAAGGGCCACACGGAGCTCTACCGCGGCGCGGAATACGTTGTGGATTTCCTGCCCAAGGTCAAAATCGACATAGCTATCGCCGATGGCATGGTCGACCAGACCATCGAGGCCATTTCTAAGGCCGCACAAACCGGCAAGATCGGGGACGGCAAAATTTTTGTCTCATCCCTCGAGCATGTCACCCGCATCCGAACCGGCGAGACCGGCGAAGAAGCGCTGTAAACCTGAGCCTTGGAGAACTCTCTCATGGAATACGATATTTTTCAGTTGCAGTACGCGCTGGACACTTTCTACTTCCTCGTCTGTGGCGCGTTGGTCATGTGGATGGCCGCCGGATTCGCCATGCTCGAGGCGGGACTGGTCCGCTCTAAAAACACGGTCGAGATTCTGACCAAGAACGTCACACTCTTCGCAGTGGCGTGCATCATGTATATGGTCGTTGGATACAGCATCATGTACGGGGGAGACATTTTCCTCAGCACGATCACCGGGTCCGGTGCTGTTGAGGGCGGCGAGGAAAACGCAACCTATGCGCCCTCGGCAGACTTTTTCTTCCAGGTGGTCTTTGTTGCCACAGCGATGTCTATCGTCTCTGGCGCAGTCGCCGAGCGAATGAAGCTCTTCGCCTTTCTGGCGTTCGCGGTCGTCATGACCGGTTTCATCTACCCGATGGAAGGTAGCTGGACCTGGG
>WTHO01000195.1 GCA_011523115.1 Halieaceae bacterium
GGCAGGCTCTGGTAGCACGCACCGACGACACGCGGCAAAACCTGTTGAGCGCCGCACAAGAAGAAGCCGATCATCTGGCGTGGTGTGAGGCGCGATTGGACGAGCTGGATGCTGCACCCAGCAGGCTCAACCCACTTTTCTACGCAGCCTCCTATGCCTTGGGGGCAGCCACAGCGCTGGCAGGGGACAAGGTGAGCCTCGGTTTTGTTCATGCGACCGAGGAGCGCGTGGCCTCTCACCTGCGCTCCCATCTCAAGGCACTGCCTGGAGAAGACAGGAAGTCTCAGCTGATCCTGCAGCAGATGCTGGATGACGAAGAGCGCCATGGTGAAGAGGCGCTAGCCCATGGGGGCGAGGAATTCCCCCGGCCGGTCAAGGATGTGATGTCTCTGGCAAGTCAGGTGATGACCCGCACTACTTACTGGATCTAATCCCCGACCCAGACCCCAAACTCACGGCTCCGGGCCTCCTCGCGACCCACGGAGGGAAAAATGCGACGCGTAAAACAGGGCTCAGTGGGCTGAAAACATCTCCGCCAAGGCACTACCCGGGTCGTCAGCGCGCATGAACGCCTCGCCTATCAGAAAGGTTTGCACGCCGCGGCGGCGCATTTCAGCAACCTGCTCTGCCGAGCTGAAGCCACTCTCTGTGACGACCTGAATACCTGAAGGCATTCTGTCCAGCAGACGATAGGTCGTCTCCAGACTGGTCTCGAAGGTGTGAAGGTTTCGGTTGTTGATACCGATCAAATCCCCACTGACTGACAGCGCTTCCTCGAGCTCGGCTTCATCGTGCACCTCGACCAACACATCAAGACCCATCTCGGTTGCGCAGTCGTGAAGGTCTTTGAGGTGAGACACCTCCAGGCAGGCGACGATGAGTAAAATGGCATCCGCCCCCAGCGCTCTCGCCTCAACGATTTGATACGGGTCAAGGGTGAAGTCTTTTCGCAATACCGGGAGGCTGCAGGCCGCTCGGGCCGCCTCAAGGTAGTGATCGGCGCCCTGAAAAAAGTCGATGTCGGTCAGCACAGAGAGGCATGCAGCGCCGCCCTCCTGATAGCTGCGGGCGATATCGGCTGGATGGAAATCAGGGCGAATGACGCCTTTACTGGGGCTTGCGCGCTTGACCTCGGCAATCACCGCCGCCTCGTCCCGAGCCACCCGATCCGCCAGCGCTTGCCGAAATCCGCGTACCGGGTCAGCGCTCTGTGCCGCCAACTCCAGCTCACTGATGGGACATCGCTTTTGCCGCTCCGCCACTTCTTCCGTCTTGCGGTCAAAAATCGTTTTCAGCACGGTGGGCGCCGCGAGCTTGGTGCTCATATCGATGACCCTCCCTCGGGTTGTGCTGAGAGTGTTTGCGTAAAGGAGACAAATTCTGCGAGCTTCTCTGCGGCGGCCCCGGAGCCTAAGGCCTCATCGGCCCGAGCAACACCGTCAGCGAGGTTATCAGCGCCACCCGACACGTAGATGCCCGCCCCCGCATTCAGCGCAATGATCGCCCGCGCTTTGCAGCTCGCTCCAGCCTGATCACCCGCGAACGCTGACTGAATCAACGCGGCCGAGGCATCCGCCGTCTCAACCTGCAGGCCCTCGAGTGAGTCAAAACCGTGCCCGTAATCACTCGGGTCAATGCGGATTGGCGTCAGCTCGCCGCTTTTCAACTCAACACCATGAGTGGAGGTCGCGATAGAGATCTCATCAAGTCCATCTTCGCTATGAAGCACCAGCGCATGGCTACTGCCCAATTGCTGCAGCGCCCTCGCCAGCGGTTCGCAGAGTGCCGCATCGTAGACGCCCAGTACCTGCCGCCTGACGCTGGCGGGGTTGGTCAGGGGTCCGAGCACATTAAACAGTGTCCGCATCCCTAACTCTTTTCTCGGACCGACGGCGTACTTCATCGCA
The DNA here is from genome assembly GCA_011523115.1 of Halieaceae bacterium. Lineage (GTDB taxonomy): Bacteria > Pseudomonadota > Gammaproteobacteria > Pseudomonadales > Halieaceae > Luminiphilus. The sequence goes on from WTHO01000195.1 coordinate 1,908, forward strand.
CCATGATGCGCCGGCGCGAACATAAACCCCACGCCAACGGACTCAATGCAATCGGCAATCTGTGCCGGTGTCAGCGTTAAGCTGACACCGAGCGCCTCGAGCACATCAGATGAACCACTGCTGCTCGAAACCGAGCGGTTGCCGTGCTTGGCAACCTTTGCGCCTGCAGCCGCGGCGACAAAGGTGGCGGCCGTCGAGACATTAAAAAGATTCGCACCGTCGCCACCGGTGCCAACGAGATCGATGGCGTCGTCACTGGTAAGAGCAACCGGCGTCACCAACTCGCGCATGACCTCGGCTGCACCCGTGATTTCGTCGATCGCCTCGCCCTTCATCCTCAGGGCAACCAGTAGGGCGCCAATTTGTGCCGCTGACGCCTCACCCGTCATCACCGCCATCATCACGGCACGCATCTCCTCCCGGGTGAGATCTTGTCCGGCGACCAACTGCGCGAGAGCTTGCTGCGGTGTCATGGGTAATTTCCTGTCAAAGCGCTACCGGCATCGTGCCAGAAATCGACCCAACATGGCGTGACCATGCTCTGACAGAATCGACTCAGGATGAAACTGCACGCCCTCGACATCCCATTCGCGGTGTCGAAGCCCCATGATCGCCTCTTGCTCGCCTCGCTCGTCCTCGGTCCAGGCGGTGACCTCGAGGCACTCTGGCAAAGACTGGGCGTCGACCACCAGGCTGTGATAGCGGGTCGCCGTCAGTGGGCTGGGGAGATCAGAAAACACCCCCTGGCCGTGGTGGTGAACCTGACTGGTCTTGCCGTGCATGACCGTCTGCGCACGCACCACCTCGCCACCAAACGCGGCGCCAATGCTTTGCTGACCAAGACAGATCCCGAAAATGGGGATCTGCCCGGCGAACTCAGTGATTGCAGACAGGGAGATACCGGCTTCCGCAGGAGAACACGGACCGGGGGAGATGCAGAGCCCGGCGGGCGCTTTTTGCGCGATATCGGCGAGGGTAATTTCATCATTGCGATGCACCTCAACCTCTGCGCCCAACTCCCACAGGTACTGCACGACATTCCAAGTGAATGAGTCGTAGTTGTCGATCATCAAAATCATGGTGACGGCGAATTGACCCTATTAAATGCCGCGAAAAGACGGCTTTTTACGCGAAATCGCCGAAAAAAGCACCATCAAAGCGCAAAATAGGCCAAAAATCCGTAAAAATGCGGCCATCTCCCGAAAAAATAACGGCTACTGTCACGAGATTCGGTTTTCATTAAACCGCTGACAACGGTGCTGACCCTTTGGCGGTCACACTGAGGCTCCTCTGAAACGCTGCACCGTTTGAAGATGTTGTTGGCCAGCGCCCCAACAGAGATGTCTGGTTTCGGCGGGCCTCAAAAGTTAGTAAGCGCTTACATTCAGACGTCATGTCTCGCTATCCCGCAAAATTACCGTTAACGCCGGCATCTGCAAACCCGCCTGAGGGAATAATCGACGGGGTGACTGCGTCAATATACACAG
>WTHO01000181.1 GCA_011523115.1 Halieaceae bacterium
GTGATACGTGCTGACGCGATGAATCTCCATGACGCGGCTCCTCGGGCTCCCGTGGCTTGGGGCTTGATAACAGGCTTCAAGGTCAAGTGTATACAATTGCAATAGAAGTGCACACACTTATTGGGCTGTTCGGTTGGCCCCCTGGCGTGGGTGAGCTGGTGCAGGTTTGGGTATCGCTGAAGGTGTAGCTGAAGGTGCAGATGTAGCTGGAGGTGTCGGTGAGGCGGCGGGGTTGACCTGTGTCGAAGGTCTGTGCGGGTCTTCATCACGGACAGCACTTTATCAACGGCGTCGGCAGTGTCATATTGGTCGCACATAAAGCGCGATAAGAGGCACAGCAATGAAGCTGAAGGTGAATGGCAGTGAAGTTGAAGTGACCAGCGAGGCGGATACGCCTCTGCTCTGGGTATTGCGAGATGAGCTTCAACTTGTCGGCACGAAATATGGTTGCGGGATTGCCCAGTGCGGCGCGTGTACCGTTCATATGGACGGCCGCGCGATTCGCTCTTGTGTGACGCCCGTGGCCGCCGCGGAGAATCGCGAAATTCAGACCATCGAGGGGCAGGCGGGTGAGCAAGGGCTGTCCGCAGTGCAGAGGGCCTGGCTTGAGACCGATGTTGCTCAGTGTGGTTACTGCCAGTCAGGGCAGATCATGGCCGCATCGGCTCTGCTTGCTGAAAACCCGAGACCGAATGATGCTGAAATTGACGCGGCGATGAGTGGCAACATTTGCCGCTGCGGGACTTATCCAAGAATTCGCAAGGCGGTGCATCTCGCGGCCAAGTGGATGTCGGAGGAGCGCGGCGCATGAGTAATGGGTTGAATTCAACTCAGGCAAGCCGAAGAAGGTTCATCCAGGCAACTGGCGCATTGATTTTCTCGGCCCAGTGTCCGGTGACCTTCTCTGGAAAGGCTCATGCCGCCGGCTCAGGGTCGATCATGAACAGTTTCGTTCGTATCGATGCCAACAATGTGATCACGATGATGGCCAATAACTCGGAGTTCGGTAACGGGGCCTACACCGTGATGAGCATGATGTTGGCGGAGGAGCTCGATGTCGATTACCGCAGCATTGCGCTCGAAGCGGCGCCAACCACGCCAGAGTATTACTCGCCGTTGTTTAGAGAGTATCTGACGGCAGGGTCGGTAACGACTGGCAGTACGTTTATTCCCATGCGCACGGCTGGCGCCAAGGCGCGGGCCATGTTGCTTGATGCCGCATCGCGGGCCTGGCAGGTGCCACTGGCCGAGCTGACCACCCGCGACGGTGCCGTGCTACACGAGGCGAGTGGACGGCAGAGTCCCTATGGTGACTTGCTGGAGGCCATCAGCCGGTTCGCAATCCAACCGCCTGAGACAGTGGCATTGAAGGATCCCAGCGAGTTCAAAATTCTGGGCAAGCCTGCCAAGCGCTACGAAGGGCCGGGTAAGGTCGACGGGAGCGCTGAGTTTGGCATCGACATCAAGTTACCCGGGATGCTTTACGGTGCGATCGCCCGGCCGCCCGTCCATGGCGGGTCAGTCGTTGATTTTGATGCCAGCGAGGCCCTAGCGATGCCGGGCGTTGTCAAAGCCAAAGCGATCAGAGCCGGTGTTGTGGTATTGGCCGATAGCTATTGGCGTGCGCAGAAGGCCCGTGACAAGTTGAAGATCACCTGGGATCGCGGCGCCAATGCGGGTGTCTCGAGCGAACAGTTCTACAGCGACTATCGTGCCTTGGCTGACACGCCGGGGATGTTGGCTGAGGATATCGGGGATGCGCTCGGCACGCTCTCGGCTGCCGACGACGTTGTCGAGGCGACCTACGAAATGCCCTTGCTCGCCCATGCAACGCTTGAGCCCATGAACTGCATTGCACAGATTGAAGGCGACAGCTGCACGATTTGGAGCGGAACGCAGTATCAATCCAATGACCAGGAAGTGATTTCACGATTCCTCGGGATTCCGCAGCAGAACGTCACGATTCATCGCCCGCTAATGGGCGGTAGCTTTGGACGACGGTCCAGTAAAACCGCTGACTACACCGTCGAAGCGGTCGAGGCAGCGATGGGTGAGTCGGTCCCGGTGCAGATTATCTGGTCGCGCGAAGAGGATATTCGCAGCGGTCACTACCGCCCGCTATTCGTTCACAAGTTGCGCGGTAGCGTGGATGAGTCTGGGATGCCGCAGGCCTGGCATCAGGTCGCAGTGGGTCAATCACTGATGCAGGGTACCAAGCACGACCCTACCTACATGGTGCGAGGCATGGACATCTACTCCTTGGATGGCTGTCTACAGGAGCCCTTTGGTGTCTTTCCTTACGGGACTTCGTATCAGATACCCCATCACAGGGTAGAGAGCCATAACGCGCCAAGGTCAGGTATCGTGCCCCAGGAGTGGCGCTCGGTAGGACACACGCATACTGGCATCGCTTACGAGTGTTTTCTGGACGAAATGGCTCATAAGGGTGGCATTGATCCTCTCGAGTTGCGCTTACGACTCACTAAAGATCACCCGCGCATGAATCGCGTGCTTAGCGTGCTCAAGGAAAAGTGTGGATGGGACACGCCCCTGGGCCCCGGGCGAGGGCGGGGTGTGGCTGCTCGCATCTATAACATCTCCCCAGTGGCGCAGGCCGTTGAAGTCACCGTCGCAGATAACGGCGACTTCACCGTCGATCGGGTGGTGTGCGTTGTGGACTGCGGTTTTGCAGTTAACCCGCTGGGTGTCGAGGGCCAGGTAGAAGGGGGGCTGGCCTATGGTCTAGGTGGTGTGGCCTTCGGCAATATCGATATCGTGAACGGGGAGGTGCAGCAGAGCAACTTCCATGACTATCCGGTACTGCGCCTGCGACAGATGCCCAAGGTCGAGGTGCATATTCTGCCAAGCGACGAGCCGCCCACCGGGGTGGGTGAGCAGGCGACCACGCCAATAGCGCCCGCGGTTGCCAACGCGCTTTTCAATGCGACCGGACGCAGGGTGCGGCGCTTTCCGTTATCCAGTCAGGGTTTTAACCTGGTGTGAGGTCTTTATGGCGCTTGAGCATATGGTGTGGCTCACCCCGAAGGCGGGTGTCTGTGAGGAGAAGATGGAGGAGATTCTTCAATCCATTCGTGTGCTGACCCACCTTCCAGGAGTCGTCGCAATCTCTGCCGGCAAGAACATCACCGATCGCGCCAATGGTGCAACCCACGGGGTGTTGGTGACGCTGGAATCCCCGGAGTACCTTCCACAGTATCTGAATCATGCCGATCATCAGGCTGTTGGCGTGACGCTGCGCGAGCACTGTGAAGTGCTCGCACTGGATTACGAACGCTAGCGGGCGCTGACAGGCCCTTTGCTTTTGGGTGCGAATACCAACCGGGCATTACCAGCCTCATGGTTGTAGAG
>WTHO01000284.1 GCA_011523115.1 Halieaceae bacterium
ACGGTCTTGAGCCGCATACTGCCGGGTGGATCAACCAAGGGTCTTGAGATTCTGCGATGGATGGATGCCCGTGCCATTTCGGACATGATCATCAACGAGCACCCTCAGGTGATTGCCATCATTCTCTCGGTGTTGGAGTACGACGTTGCAGCTGACGTCCTGAGCTTTTTACCGCCGGAGAATCGTGGTGAGGTCATGCAGCGTGTCGCCAGCCTTGAGACGGTTCAGCCATCCGCGATGGAGGAGCTGGAGCGCATCATGTCCGAGCAGTTCTCCAGTAACTCCTCCGCGCAGTCCTCCAGCTTTGGTGGCGTGAAGACGGCCGCCAAGATCATGAACTTCGTCAAAGTCGACCTTGAAACGTCGGTGATGCAGTCTCTGACTCAGTTGGACGAGGACCTCACGCTACAGATTCAGGACAACATGTTCACCTTCGAGAACCTCTCCATGGTGGATAACCGCGCCATTCAGGTGATGATGCGCAACATCGAGTCTGATTTGCTCATGGTGGCGTTGAAGGGCGCCAGCGAAGAGACCCGGGACAAATTCTTTGACAACATGTCGCAACGCGCCAAGGCCATGTTCATTGATGATATGGAGTCCAAGGGCCCGATGCGTATCTCTGATGTTGAGGACGCTCAGAAAAATATCATGCGTATTGCAAGAAAGCTGTCTGACGCCGGTGAACTGGTACTCGCCGGCCGTGGAGATGACTTTGTCTAAAGCCACTGACACTGTCGTGTGGGAGTTAAACGAACTCCTCGCTGCTGATCGCCGCGCAAAAGCCTTCAGTGAAGCCTCAGCTGCCGGGGACCTCTCGGCGCGCCCGATGGGCTTTGAGGAAGCACATTGGCAGCAGATCAGCACTGAGGCCGATGCCGATGAGGAGGAGAGTGATCTCGAGTCGGCCGAGGACGCTGCATTGGATGATGCTGACGTGGCGGCTACCGATGAGGCAGAGGCGGAAGAAGAGGAAGAAATCGATATTGACCAGCTACTTGAGGCCAAGTTTCAGGAGGGCGTCCAAGAGGGTATCAGGCAGTCCAATCTGGAGAGTCAGCAGCGGGAAGCGCTGGCCGAGCGTTTCTTTGAGGCGATTCAGGCTCAGATGGACGCGCTCCCCAGGATCTGGCCTGTGGTCACAGATCTGTCACTCGACATCGCCAGAACCGTTTGTTTGCAGTCGCTCAGCATCAATGAGCAGGCATTCCGTGCTTATCTCAACACCGCCTTGGAGAACATTGAATTCCCTGAGGGCGTCCCGGTAGAAATCAAGGTATCCGCTGCGATGGCAGCAGTGCTGCCCGAGCAGCAGCTCTCCGAAATGTTGGCTGACCGACCCGTTTCTGTAACGGTCGATCCGGATCTGAAAGATGGGGATATCTCCGTTCAGTACGACCATCTGGTCATTGATCGACTGCTTGAATGCGAGTTTGATCAGTTGCGTGAGCAACTGGTAGCGCAGTTCCCTGATTCGCTGCTGGATTCATGAACCCGGGCCCACACACCACTGAACAGCCGCGGCCTGACCGAAGCTGGCCTCAGTTGGCTGCACCTGATGCCTGGACGTGGGCCAAGATCAGGCATGTCTCAGGCCATGTTGTGGAGTGCGACGGACTGCAGGCACCTTTGGGCGCCATGTGTGAAATCGAGACGGATGACCCCGGGGCGCCCAATGTGCCCGCCGAGGTGGTGGCTTTCTCTGACGAGACGCTCAAGTTGATCCCTTTTTCAGAGACCGTGGGGGTCTCGCGGGAGAGCCGAATTCGCTTGGTCAATCGTCGTGTGGGTCTGCCAGTCGGCGCACATTTACTTGGCAGGGTAATAGACCCTCTGGGCAATCCGCTGGACGACAAGCCGCTCATACATCCGCGATTTGTGTCCAATTTTTACGGTCGAAGCATCCCGGCGCTGCATCGCCAACCGGTATCGACGCCAATGGATGTGGGCGTGCGCGCGATTAACGGTGTTTTGACGCTCGCCAAGGGTCAACGAGTAGGCTTGATAGCCGGTTCTGGCGTGGGCAAGAGCACGCTGCTGGGTATGATGACCCGCCACACCGTTGCTGATGTTGTGGTGCTGGCGCTTATTGGCGAGCGCGGCCGGGAGGCGGGCGAGTTCCTTGCCGAGAGTCTCGGGCCCGAGGGTTTGCGCAAGTCCGTGGTGATTCTGGCGACCTCTGACTGTGCATCCGTCATGCGGCGTCAGGCGGCTGAAGTGGCGCACTTGGTGGCGGAATATTTTCGTGATCAGGGAAAGGATGTGTTGCTGCTGTGCGACAGCCTCACCCGCATTGCGCATGCCCAACGGGAGATTGGTCTGGCCACCGGTGAGCCGCCCACGAACAAGGGCTACCCGCCCTCGGTGTTCAGTGATCTGCCAAAGCTGGTGGAGCGTGGCGGTCCCGGCGATGGTGCCGGCACGATTACCAGCGTGTACACCGTGCTCTCTGAGCACGATGAGGGCATGGATCCCATCGTTGAGGTGGCCCGCGCCTCACTCGACGGACAGATTATGTTGTCCAGAGAGCTTGCCGATACCGGGCTCTATCCCGCCATTAATTTACGCGGCTCGATATCCAGATTGGCGTCCAAGGTGCTCGGTGCGCACGACATCAAGATGGCGACCGAATTTCGGCGTTTGTGGTCACTGTATGAGTCAAACAGGGATCTGATTATGGTGGGGGCTTACGAGCAGGGCACTGACCCGGAGCTCGACAAAGCCATTGCGATCAGGCCCATGATGCTGGAGTTCCTCCGCCAGGGGGCGACCGAGGCGTGCTCCATGGAGCAGGCGACCGCCGCTATGGCGCAGATCATCGCGCGAGGTCAGCATGGCCACTAAGTGGGACCCTCTGGTGCTGAAATACCAGCGACAAAACCAGCAGGAATTAGGTCGACTGACTGAGTTGAGACGACATCTCAAGGAAACTGAGTCCAACCGGGACAAAGTAGCCGAGCGTCAGACGCACTTTCGGCGCCAGCTTCATACCAATACCCTCCGCGAGATCGACGACTGGCGCGTTATGAAGTCGTTCCTCGCAGACCTCGATATTTTGCGGAACAACTGCGAGGGGCAGCTGATTGAGATCAGGGAACTCATTGGTCGCGCGCAGGCGCAAAACCAGCGCACGGCTCAGGTTTTGCAAAAATATGAGCACCTTCAGCAGCAAACTCTGAACAGCCGTCGAATCTATCGCGAGCGTCAGGAAACCGATGCCCTCGATGAATGGGCTGTGCAGAGTTACGCTCGATCGGACTTGGCACGCGACTTGCATTAATCACTAGCAGTGAACAATGTGACAAGCGATTGAACTGTGGACTCCCAGATCGGAACAGACATAGCCA
>WTHO01000033.1 GCA_011523115.1 Halieaceae bacterium
TTCGCCCACGGGAATGGGCGTGCGGACACCGCCTGTGGCGCCCAGTGGTTCCCGGATCGATCGTCTGCTGGGCTCTCGTTGGGTCGGCCGGCCATTATTTACTTTGTTGACGAGTAAACCGAGCATCCGGTGGTTTCTGGGTCAGGCATTCGTCGGAGCGACCCCCGAGCACATGGTGCGGTATGCGCTGGAGACAGCGAGTCAGCCGGGTGCGCATCATGCTCCGCTGAAGTTTCTGACATTCAGCCTGTTCACTGAGCAGGCGGTTTCGCGACTTTACAGTCGTCTGAAGCTACCTTGTCTGGTGCTGTACGATCGTGATCCCAATATCGGGTTCGAGCGCCTGCCAGAGCTCACTGACGTCCACAGCCAATGGGCGGCAAAGCAACTCTCGCCGAGCCTCGGTCTGCCACATTGGGAGCTCACGGCCGAGACGATTGAAGCGCTTGAGGATTTTTGGAAGCCGCCGGGTCAGGGGGCGAGGCGTTCAGGCGATATCGTGGATCACGGCGCGCGCCGCGAGTCGGCCTGATAGCGTCGCCATCGGCACGCCGGGCCCCGGATGAACGCTACCGCCTGATAGGTAAAGGCCCTTGAGTTTGCTTTTTGCACCGGGCCGTCTGAAGCTCGACCAGATGCCATGCGAGGCGCCGCCATAGAGAGAGCCGCCGCTGCCCGGGAAGCGGCCGTGCCAGTCAGTGGGCGTCGTGCTGACGCAGTCGTTGTCTTTGAAACTGAGGTTGAGTCCGCAGCGCGCTAACACCGCGAGCGCGTTGTCCCGAGTGCGCATCACATCATCCTCGGACCAGGTCTGATGATCGCCATCAGCCGGCGCATTCACCAGCATGAGCAGACGCTCTGACCCATTGAGAGATCCATTAGGCCCTCTGTCCTGTGCGCAAAGATAGACGGTGGGCTTCTCGGGGACCCCCCGGTCCTTGAATATGGTGTTGAACTCGCTCGGGTAATTCGATTCAAAGAATACATTGTGATGGTCGAGCTCAAACCCTGAGCTACTGCCTTTAATGCACCAGGTCAGCGCCGAGAGCGCACGCTGTGCCACTGGCCGCGGTTTGACGGCTCGGGACACCTCCGCCCCCAGTTGACCGGTCGCTAGAGCGTTGCTGTCTCCGTTGAAGACCACCACATCGGCGGGCAGGCTGGTGCCATCCTGAAGGCGCACACCGCAGGCTTTTCCACCTTTTACCAGGACCTCGCTGACGTGGGTATTGAGATGAAGATCGATACCCAGTTCTCGACCTAACTCCGCCATCGCCGCGGCCAATCGGTGCATGCCGCCATCGACCAGCCAAACGCCCTCGAGCTCAACGTGAGCGATGAGCATCAGCGTTGCGGGTGTGCTCAGCGGTGATGAACCAACGTAGGTCGCATAGCGTGCGAACAGCTGCCGCAGTCGCTCATCCGAAAAAAACTCGCCCAGTGCGCGCCAAAGGTTGGGGGCAGGTCTGGCAGCCATCAGCGAGCTGGGGTGATGACGCCGCAGCACCCGGCCGACCAGCGTTACCGGGTCGGGTTTCGATGCCGCCATGAAAGTTTCAGACAGGGTTTGATGAATGCGTGCACTCTGCGAGTAGAAGCGCTCGAAACCGGAGGCGTCGGCGGCACCCGCGAAAGCCTCGATGGATCTTCGCGAGCGCTCAGCATCAGGATAGAGATCCAACAGGCCGCCGTGACTCCAGGCGTGGCGCGCGATGACAGGACTCTCCAGCAGCTTCAGCCGGTCATCCAGGCATGCACCGGCGTCGGCAAAAAGTTGTTCGAAGATTGAGCGCATGGTCAGGACGGTAGGGCCGCCGTCGACCTCTCGATCATCCACCGCGCGGGTGTGCATCTTGCCCCCCGGGGCATCGCCGCGTTCCAGCAGGGTTACCCGGAAGCCCGCGCGGGCGAGGTCAATGCTTGCCGCCAAGCCACCCGCGCCAGCTCCGATAACGATGGCGTGCTTGCTGGTCATGCAACCCGCCATTTGCGTCGCAGCGGTCGGGTGACAACCCGTTGGTGATAAATGATCAAGGTCAGACCCACGACCAGCGGCACCGCCCAGAGACCCGGTTGCAGTGCCAGCTCGGGGATGAAACGGACGGCACCAAAGGCAAAGAAGGCGGTGTACACGGAGATGCCAGCACCGACAAGGCACTTGATGTGCTCTTTGATTCGATCGGTGGGCAAGGGATGGGGTTTGTAAAGGAACCAGAGATTGGTCGCCACCGTGGCGAAGCCGACCATGGAGATGCCCATCATCATCGGCTCCATTGCCAGAACACCTCGAACAAAACAGTTGGTCGATACGATGGTCAACAAAACCTGTGAGAGCAGGTTATGCCAGACCCGATTACGCAGGTGATCACGACCATTGCGCATGCTGAGCCAACCTTGCCAGGCGAGGTTGATCGTCAGTGTCGCCAGATAAAGCATCATCCAGCCAAAAATGTTGGTGATGGCCTGCGGGTCCGCGAAGATCGGGTGTGCGGCGAGGTGAGGGTGTGTTCCCGTAGGGTCTGACAATGTCGTGATACTGATCGCCACGGCGGTGAATCCCGTCGCGATCATCGACTGTACAAATAAGGTGCCTGCGCGACGATGCAGCTCTCCGCCTTTTCGTCCTGCGATCGGAATCCACACCACAATCAAACCGACCGAGCCGGTGGCGATATGCACGCCCACCAGCAGTTCAAATAGCGTGTGGGTCGACACCATCAGATCCCGCCTCCATACTGCATTGGTCGAGTCGGGAAGTTGAGATGACCGCACCGGAGCTTTACATCCCACCCAAGCCGCTGTCGTTGTGGTCGGTGGTCGCCCTCGCGCGGGTGCTGTGGAAAGGTGACGGCAATTTGCTTGAGCTGTTGCCCGCCGCTGCCTACCACTTTGACGTTGGTAACCTGGGATACTCCCGACGCTCGACGGTGCTCTTTAACGAACCTGATGCTGTGCGCGAAATCATGCGCGATGCCGAGGGCGTGTTTCCCAAAAGCGACCTGATGGTCAGTGCGCTGGAGCACCTGATCGGAGACAGTATTTTTGTGACCGATGGTGAGCGCTGGAAGCGGCAGCGCGCCATGATTGATCCGGCGTTCTCGCACATGCGCATCAGCCATGCCTTCAGCGCCATGAAGGCGGCCGTTGACGATCACCTGCTGACGCTGAGAGAAAAGGCCGCAGCGGGTGAGGCGTTCTCCCTCGACCTGGCGATGAGTCACCTTACCGCCGACATTATCTGTCGCACCGTATTTTCCACACCGTTGCAGACCGGTGTGGCCGTGGACGTATTCGAGGATTTCACTTTGTTCGAGCGCTCCGCGGTGCAGGTCGACGTGCTGCGTC
>WTHO01000214.1:0-8320 GCA_011523115.1 Halieaceae bacterium
GGTAAGAATCGGCTAATACGACCAAAAACTCGGAATGGACTGCGCTAAATCTCGTAAGGGTGCGTATGAACCGCTATAACTTCGGTTTTTGGCCATGGAGGCCCCGTTATGACAAGGAAATGCAGCCGTATCACAGGATTTTTCACGTGGCTTGCTTTGGGCGCTGCTGGCGCAGCAGCACAGTCGCCCGAAGCGGAGTCTTACTATCGCGACAATATCCACGCTACCGTGACGTCAAAATGTATTGACTGTCACATCGATGGTGGACGGGCAGGGTATACGGGCCTGCTGTTCACCAACTCGGCGCCCGGCAACCACGATGTGTTCGACGATTTCGTCAATACCCCCACGCCCGGCGCGCGCGCCAATACGGTTTTGTCGAAAATTCGAGGCGCCTCTGGACATGGGGGTGGCGTACAGGTACCTCAGGGCTCAGGGGAATATCAGAAGTTCGAGCGATACATGGAGCTACTTTCAGAAACGCAAAATACATCACCCTCAGTGCCAGGGGCGCCGGTAAGCGTCTCTGCGGTTGCGGACAACCAAAGCGCCACAGTGAGCTTTTCGGCGCCGTCTGACAATGGAGGCGCGGCGATCACGTCTTACACGGCGACCAGCGACCCGGGCGATGTGTCGGGTAGCTGTGCCGCCTCCCCATGCAGCGTTACCGGCTTGACCAACGGCACGGCTTATACCTTCACCGTGACCGCGACGAATGAGGTGGGGGAGGGGCCCGCCTCAGCCGCGAGTAATGCAGTCACACCTGCTGCGCCGGCGGTGTTTCGGATGGCGTTGGAAGAGCCTGTCAACGGAGAGATTCACTCGGGCGTCGGTAACCTTCGGGGTTGGGCCGTGGCATCGGCTGGTATTATCAAAGTCGAAATTCTCATCGACGGTGTTTATGAGTTTGACGCGCCCTACGGTGCGTCAAGAGGTGATGTGGGTGGCGCTTTTCCCGACGTAGCGGACTCGAAGAACTCTGGGTATTCGCTTGCCTACACCTACAGCCTGCTCAGTGCTGGCGAACATTCGATCACGGCGGTAGCGCATTCGGAGCTGGGTGAGACAATCGAAGTGACCAATACGTTTACCGTGGTGAAATTTCCCAATCCTTATATCACTGAGCCCAACGCCATTGACTTGAATACGGCGAGTTGTAGCGTGGAAAACGATGAAATCGTGCTCATTGACGCTTTGGTGGAGGAAGTAATGCATGACGTCACGCTTAAATGGCGCACAGCGGCACAGGGATTCGAGATTATTGAGATCCGCTGATTAGGCGGCGATCGCTGGTGGCGGTCGGTTTAAAGCGGCGCGATCAACACTGCAGTCGTGCAGACTACCGCTATGCCTAAAACTCAATCTTATCCGCCGCTGCACGGTTACGGCGTTTCTGGTGCCTGAGATAGCGTCTGGTGGTATCTGCGCTGGCGTGGCCGGCCATGTCAGCGGCGGTTGCCAAATCTTCACCATTATCAAGCAGATAGGTAAGAAAGCTACGTCTCAAGTCATGCGGCGAGGCTTTATCCAAACCCGCCTGTTTCACGCGTCGGGTAACGATATCGTAGACCCCGCGCGCCGTCAGGCGACGGTCTTCAGTAATTTGATTCCAGCGGTTGACGGGCCTGAACAGTGGCCCGAACTGCAATCCTGACTCCTCGAGCCAGGTTTTGACCAAATCGATGGTTCTCGGTGGCATTTCAAGCTCACGCTCCTTATTACCCTTGCCGATAACCTTGATGGATCGATCGCTGAAATTGATCTTGTTGATGTCAATGGTCACCACCTCAGCACGGCGCGGCCCGCAGCCAAATAAAATGCCCAGTAGCGCGGCATCTCGCACGCCAGCGGCGCCCTCATCATGCAAACAGTGGTCAATCAGGCCCGCAATCTCATCTACGTGCAAAGCTCGCCCGACCGCCAGTCTTTGTAATTTGATCGCGCGAATCTGTTCGATCAGACTGAATTGGTGATCGGTCATCTGCTGGTGAAGCATTGCCTCCCGGGAGATACCTTTGATGATGGATAGATACAGGTTGCGGGTGTTGTCCGAGAGGCCTTTTTGTTTCAGCTTCTCCATGAGTGCCAAGACGGTCGGTCGGTCCAGTCGGTGCCAAGGGAATGTTTCCGGGGTTTGGTCACAAAGCACTGCGATTTGCTTCATCACTGATCGCGCCGTCGTCCGGCTCGCTTCCGAGCCTTGCAGCGACGCCAGGTAAAGAGAGGCCGGATTACTGTGGTGTAGCGGCGCATCAGCCCCCACGGTGGTCAGCCAACTGCTGATCGCCTGGTTTGCCGTTTTATTATGTGGATTAGCCACAGGCCGCCCCCCATAAGGGTTCCTTTAACTGACGTAAATATACATTTAAGGAAGTTATGATACAACCCCCAAATCGTGAAGTAGATCATTACAAGGCCTATGAGACACCTCACAATGACATATCGATCACCAACTTACCGGTGAATTGCTTCCTTAAAAAACACTCCTGAGCCTCTAGTAACGCGTCAAGCGGGAAGCTACGTGCCAACAGGGGCTGTATTGCGCCGAGCTCAATCAAGTCCACGAGCCGCCTGAAAACCCCCTCGTCAAGCACCGTGCAGCCAAGGAAACGCTGATCCTTCAGGTAGAGCGTTCGCAGGTCCAGATCAACAATCGGGCCTGCAATGGCGCCGGAGACCGCATACCGGCCAAAAGGCCGCAAAACGTTCAATAATTCGGGCCAATCGGGACCGCCCACAAGGTCAATCACCACGTCGACGGCATTGTCGCCAAGTTGGTGCTGCAGTTGGCTACCGCGTATCAGTACCTTGTGGGCGCCGGCATCCAACACCGATTGGTGTTTGGATTCACCGGCAACCGCTAGTACGCGGGCGCCGCGCGCCTTTGCCAGCTGTAATGCAGCGGATCCCACGCCGCCGGAGGCACCGGTTATTAGCACCGTATCGTTTTCATCTACCTGTGCGCGGGTCAGCATATTCTCTGCCGTCGAGTAAGAGCAGGGAAAAGAGGCCAATTCCGCGTTAGAAAGTGCTGAATCAATGGGATAGGCGTGTTTGGCGGCCACGGTGACATAGTCTGCAAAGCCGCCGTCACACTCCGAGCCAATGTACCAGGGTGATTCTAGGCTTTGGCCGGCTGCTTCTCGCAAACAGGGCTCCACCAGCACGCGCTTCCCAATAAGGGCGGTATCAGCGCCCTCGCCCACCTCAACGACAATGCCGCAAATGTCGGCGCCCTGGATCCGGGGAAACTGTATAGCGCCTCCTCCCCAGCTCGCGTCCTCGGCTTGGCCATCGCCTTTGGAGTACCAGCCCACCCGGGTATTAATATCCGTGTTATTCAGTCCGGCCGCCCCTACATGAATCAGAACCTCTCCAATACTGGTCTTCGGGGTTGGTGCGTCAGGTACAAGCCTCAGCATTTCCGGACCACCGTGTCCGATCAGCTGATAAGCTCGCATATGTTCGGGGATCGTCACCATCGGGCCTCGCGTTTAATTTGCCAAGGTAAGCGCTAGTCAATATGCCATGCTGCCGGTTCATTGGGGGGATGCCGCACAGCAACCCTGATCGACGCGGGCTCGCTTATTCCGTAATTGCCAAACGATATAACCTTATTCCAAATGCTATTATAATTGAGTAACGACCCAGTACTGAGCTCCGAGATACAGCCATGGCCATGACGGTAAAACACTTTTTTGACGCTAACACATCGACTCTAAGCTATGTGGTGAGTGACGACGAGACCGCCCACTGTGCCATTATCGACCCGGTGCTGGACCTAGACTACGCCTCGGGCACCCTCTCTACGGATTCTGCGGATACCCTGATTGCCTATGTTCAGGATAGTGGCCTCGCGGTCGATTGCATCTTGGAGACCCATATTCATGCCGATCATCTCTCGAGCGCGCCTTACATTCAGGCGAAGCTCGGTGGAGACATTGCGATTGGTGGCCACATTACCACTGTGCAGCAGACCTTCGGCACGATTTTTAACGAGGATGGCGGCTTCCGGAGAGACGGCAGTCAATTCGATAGGATTTTGCATGATGGAGATACGTTTGCAATCGGCAACCTTCACGCCGAGGCGTATCACGTGCCGGGTCACACCCCTGCCTGCATGGCCTATCGTGTCCAGGACGCCCTGTTCGTTGGTGATACGCTCTTCATGCCCGATGCCGGCACAGCGCGCTGTGATTTTCCCGGAGGTGACGCAAGGGCGCTCTTTGCATCATGTCGGCGCTTGTTATCCCTACCCCCCGAAACAAAAGTATACGTCTGCCACGACTACCAGCCCGATGGCCGCGATTTGGCCTTTATGGCGACGGTAGGCGACCATCGAAAGCACAATATTCACGTTGGCGAGGCGGTTTCTGCTGACGAGTTTGTTGCGATGCGTGAGGCCCGTGACGCCACGTTGGCGATGCCAACGCTGATTCTGCCGTCGCTTCAGGTCAATATGCGTGCCGGCCATCTACCTCCGACGGATGCATCGGGGCGCTTGTTCTTAAAAGTGCCTGTCAACGCGTTTGGCGGTAAAGACCTTCGCGCATTCACTGCTAACGAACGGTGAGGTGAAACATTACGGGTATGTATTCGTCTGGCCAACATACCACGAGCTGCTGAGCGGTATACCGTGAGAGTCGCAAGTTTGATACCGGCCGCAGACTGGTTGCAGGGTTACTCTCGCGATAACCTGATCAATGACGGGCTCGCGGCCGTCATCGTGATGATCATGCTCATCCCTCAGTCTTTGGCGTATGCGTTGCTTGCCGGCTTGCCCGCAGAAATGGGCCTGTATGCGTCGATCCTGCCCCTCATCGCTTATGCGTTGTTTGGAAGTAGCCGAACCCTCTCTGTTGGTCCAGTCGCCGTAGCCTCTTTAATGACCGCCTCAGCCGTGGGTTCGGTCACTGCCGGGGGCAATGTCGACTATGCCACTGCGGCAACAACGCTGGCATTGCTGGGCGGCGTCATGCTGATCGTATTGGGTTTGCTAAAGTTTGGCTTCGTTGCAAACTTCCTGTCGCACCCCGTGGTGTCAGGGTTCATCACTGCCTCCGGGATTATCATTGCACTGGGGCAACTTGGCCCCTTGATGGGAGTGTCGATTAAGGGCGACACCCTGCCCCACCTCCTCGAGGATCTTGGCTCACATTGGGTCGATGCTCATGGACTAACGACGCTAATTGGCATGTGCGCCATCGGTTTTCTGTTGTTTTCGCGCTATGCCCTGACCCCCCTGCTGATGGCTTCGGGCATGTCGGAGCGTGCGGCAAGTTTGTTTGTCCGCGCGGCACCTGTCGTCATTATGGTAGTGGTGATTCCCCTTTCTTACCTGCAGGGCTTTGCGGAACAGGGCGTGCCAGTGGTCGGCTCTGTTCCCACCGGCCTCCCTGCGTTCAGCAAGCCGCACTTGGATTGGGTTTTGTTAGAGGAGTTAGCCATGCCGGCCTTCTTAATCGCCCTGATCGGTTTTGTGGAGTCCGTGTCCGTAGGCAAAACCTTGGGCGCCAAGAGGCGGCAACGCATCGATCCCAATCAGGAGCTGATCGGACTTGGCGCGGCCAATACTGCAGCGGCTCTGTCGGGCGGATTCCCGGTCACGGGCGGATTCTCGCGTTCGGTGGTGAATTTCGATGCCGGTGCGGACACGCAAATGGCTTCCATTTTCACTGCAGCCGGTATTGCGCTGGCAGCCCTGCTGTTAACGCCTGCCCTCTACTTTCTTCCCAAGGCGGTTTTGGCGGCGACAATCATCGTCGCAGTCCTCGCGTTGATCGACTGGAATATCCTGAGGCTGTCTGCCCGCTTCTCCCGCGCAGATCTCTCCGCGGTGTTACTCACCATACTGGTTACGCTGCTAGCCGGGGTCGAACTTGGCGTACTCACCGGTGTCGGGGTATCGATTGGATTGCATCTCTATCAAACGAGTACGCCGCACTTTGCAGTCGTTGGGCAGATGCCCGACTCAGAGCACTACCGCAACGAAAAACGTCATGACGTCATCACTACCCCCGAGATTCTGTCGATCCGAATCGACGAATCGCTGTATTTCGCCAACGCGGCCTACCTCGAGGATGTGCTATTCGAAGAAGTGAAGGGTAAGCCCGACCTAAGGCACGTGGTGCTCATGTGCCCCGCCGTCAACCGCATCGACTTGAGCGCACTCGAGGCACTGGAGCGCATTAATGAGCGCCTCGCGGAGCAAGAGATCACGCTGCATATGAGCGAGGTCAAGGGGCCGGTAATGGACGCACTACAACGCAGCGACTTTTTGCATCATCTGACTGGCCAGATCTATCTCTCACAGCACGCGGCAGATCTGGATTTGCGGGGCCGACGCGGCTAACTAAATCGGCTTACGCATGCGCTCACTGAGTGATTCACAGCGCATAACCTCAGGGATTGTCCGTAGCGAGTATCTACAGGAACTGCTGGTCTTGCCCAGCCTTCATAAATCGCCGGATGCCCCGCTCGACGGCGGTCTCGGCGGCCATCCCCAATCGCTCCTGCCAGCCACGCTTGCTCCGATATCGCACCTCGATCAGATCATGACTCGAGCGCCGCTCCATTAAAAATGAATCAGAGGTACTCAACCGATCTGCGAGATTGTTTTCCAAAGTCTGCTGCCCAAACCAATACTCGCCCGTGCTGACCGCGTCGATGTCAATGCTGGGCCGGTGGTGAGAGACGAAGGACTTGAACAGACCGTGGACATCCTCGAGGTCTGCCTGAAATTTCTCTCTCGCCTTGTCTGTGTTCTCGCCAAAAAGCGTGAGCGTGCGCTTGTATTCCCCCGCAGTATGCATCTCAAAGTCTATGTCGTTCTTCTTGAGCAGCTTGTTAAAATTCGGGAGTTGGGCCACAACGCCGATGGAGCCAACAATGGCAAAGGGTGCCACGAGAATCTCGTCGGCAACACAAGCCATCATATACCCACCGCTCGCCGCAACTTTATCGACTGATATTGTGAGTTTAATGCCGGCTTCCTTGATACGTAACAGCTGGCTTGCAGCAAGGCCGTAGCCATGCACAACGCCCCCGCCGCTCTCGAGTCTCAGCAACACCTCGTCCGATTCGGATACCACTGGCAGGACGGCAGAAATTTCTTCGCGCAACTGCTCCACCTGACTTGCCTGCATATCACCATCGAAATCCAAGACAAAAACCCTCGGCTTTGCATTTTCGGAGGGCTCCCCGGCCTTGACGGCCAGTTTGGCGGCCTTGCGTTCCGCTTTTTTCTCTCTTTTCTGAGTTTTACCTCGGGCTTTTAGCTCGACAGGGTCATCAGCGACCGCGCGCACGGCATCTTCATGTAGCTCAAGCCGTTCATTGAGAGAGCGCGCCTCTACGCTACCCTCCTCCCCCGAACCACGCTTACGCTGTGTAAGGGTCAGGACGCCCGCAACCGCGATCAAAAAGACCCCAAGTAAGATGATGGCTTGAAGCAAAAACTCGGCAATACCAAAAATAAAATCCATCACGTCGGCAGGCGCTCCATGAAATGCGATATCAATTTTCCGGATATAGAGGCTATCGGAGGTGTCGGCGGCATCGCTGTGGCATCAAACCAATCCGCATCCTCGATCTCTTCGGGGTCAAGCTTAAGTTCTCCTGACTTCCATTCCGCGAAGAAACCGAGCATTACCTGGCTCGGGAATGGCCAAGGTTGCGAGGCATAGTATCGGATGTTGCCCACTTCAATACCCACCTCTTCACGCACCTCGCGGATAACCGCCTCCTCGCATGTTTCACCGGGCTCCATGAAGCCAGCCAGCGTGCTGTAGAACCGCTTCTGAAAACCTGCGGCGGCCGCCAGCAGTAATCTGTCACCTTTGGTGACCAACACGATCACGCAGGGGGATACCCGTGGATAGACTCTGAGGGTGCATCGATCGCAAAGCACCGCGCGACCATCTTCAATCGTGCGAGTCTCCATTCCGCAGCGCCCACAATGTCGGTGCGTATCTCGCCAATGCAGTAACTGATAGGCGCGCCCGTGAGCATGAAACAACCCGTCGTCTACCCGGCCCAACAAGCTGTAGAGGTTACCCGACAGTTGCTGAGTCAGGTCGATGTTATTTTCAGGCACCGAGAAAGCCCAGACGCCTCTCTCCTGCCATCGCCCGACTGGTACCGCCGTCTCCATGTCGACGCCCCATTGGCTGCTAACTTCAGCAACGCGCCAGGGCATCCCGGGCTGGCCTCGCAGCGAGGTTACAGTGTTGCGGCCAGAGAACACGAACGCCCAGTCGTCCTCTTGCGGCTCTGTCGGGTAGGCTGAAATGTCGAGCACAGTATTGACTTCCTAGAACAA
>WTHO01000214.1:8420-12826 GCA_011523115.1 Halieaceae bacterium
GAGTGGCGGCGCGCTATCACAAAACAAGCGATAACAACGAGACGGACTATCCAATATGAGTGATTCTTCCACGAACGCGTTCTGGAGCAACTTTCTAGGTGAATCTCCTAGCTGGTATAAAAAAACCATTATTGCTTTTATCGCAATCAACCCCTTCCTCTTGTTTGTGGCAGGCCCCGTTGTCACCGGCTGGGCACTCATAGGCGAATTTATTTTTACACTCGCGCTGGCACTCCGATGTTATCCACTTCAGCCAGGCGGCCTCCTGGCGATAGAAGGCATTCTTCTTGGCTTGGCCGAGCCTCACAGCGTGTTCCACGAAGCGGAGGCTAATTTCGAGGTTATCTTGCTGCTGATGTTCATGGTGGCCGGCATCTATTTCATGAAGGATCTGCTGCTGTTTGTCTTTACCAAGATCTTACTGAACGTCCGCTCTAAAAAGCTTTTGGCTTTTCTGTTTTCCATTGTCTCAGCGGTATTGTCTGCGTTTCTGGATGCGCTGACAGTGACGGCCGTGCTGATTAGTGTCGGGGTCGGCTTCTATGCGGTATTTCATCGAGTTGCTTCGGGGAGCGAACTGCTGGACAAATCACACGACCATACGCGAGACGCGTCAGTTCACTCTGACTTACAGGAAGATCTTGAAACTTTCAGGGCGTTCCTGCGGAGCCTGCTTATGCACGGGGCAGTGGGAACGGCATTGGGTGGTGTCTGCACTCTCGTAGGTGAACCCCAAAACTTGCTCATTGCTACCGTGGCGGGCTGGGATTTCCAAACATTTTTTCTCTATATGGCGCCCATCACCATGCCGGTACTCCTGTGCGGGCTATTGACTTGTGTATTGCTTGAGATGACCGGCTGGTTTGGCTACGGCGCGCTCATGCCTGACAACGTCCGTGAGGTATTGGTGAGGTTTGACGATGATCAGCAGGCGCGCTCGACACCCCAGACACGCGCGAAACTGCAAGTGCAGGCCGTGGTCGGCGTCATCTTGGTATTAGGGTTGGCGTTTCACCTGGCAGCGGTGGGTTTGATCGGTTTGTTGGTGATTGTGCTGCTGACGGCTTTCAACGGCATCACTGATGAGCACGAGATCGGTCACGCGTTTCAGGAGGCATTGCCCTTTACAGCGCTCTTGGTCGTTTTCTTTGCGATTGTGGCGGTGATTCATGAGCAGCACCTGTTCACGCCCGTTATCGAATCGGTACTGGCAATGTCCAGCGACGTCAGACCAGCAATGTTTTTTCTTGCTAACGGTGTGCTGTCCGCTATTTCTGACAATGTGTTTGTCGCGACCGTCTACATCTCTGAGATCGATGCCGCACTCAAAGCGGGAGAAATTGACCGGGCAGAATTTGATCGCTTGGCGATAGCGATTAACACCGGTACCAACCTGCCCTCTGTCGCGACACCGAATGGCCAGGCGGCGTTTCTATTTCTGCTGACTTCGGCGCTGGCGCCGCTGATTCGCCTGTCCTACGGGCAAATGGTACTGATGGCACTGCCCTACACCGTGGTGCTAACGGGCGTTGGCCTTGCGGCGGTTATGGTGAATCTCTAAAGCGACTGGGTTACGCCCTTTCGCCAAAGAGACCCTCCGGCGCTGTGGTCCAGTTCGTCCAGCCTGGCTTCATGGCGCTCAAGCTCCTCGGCCGAGGCGCGAATAACCGGTAAGGGGTGTCTGTCTCTTGGTAGCCTGCGGATGGACCCCTCATTCGTTCCCCCGCCTTCTCCTGTCATGCCTGCGGCCTCCTCACTGAGACTGAGAGTGGCTTGGCCACCGGTCATCGCTAGATAGACCTCAGCAAGAATCTCCGCGTCTAGCAGTGCTCCGTGCAACGAGCGACTCGAATTATCAATCTCATAACGCTGACAGAGCGCATCGAGGTTATTCCGCTGACCTGGATGCTTGTGACGGGCCATGACCAACGTATCGATCACGCCGCACAGACCCTCTAGTTTGCCCGCTGCCGGTTCCAGTCGATCTAGCTCTGCATCAATAAAGCCGACGTCAAATGGCGCATTGTGAATCACCAGTTCAGCGCCCTCCACAAACTTGATGAACTCCGTGGCAATCTCGCTAAAGATTGGCTTGCCGGCCAAGAACTCTGGCGTGATACCGTGGACTTCCATAGCGCCAACGTCGATGTCTCGCTGCGGATCAATGTATTGGTGGTAGTGTCGTCCGGTGATTCGCCGGTTCACCAGTTCTACACAACCAATCTCGATAATTCGGTGACCTTGAGAGACTTCGAGCCCAGTGGTCTCGGTATCTAAAACGACCTGCCGTCGATCCATCTCAGCTGTCCCGCACTTTTTGCATGCCCTGATTGGCCAGCGCATCTGCACGTTCATTTTCGGGGTGTCCGCTATGTCCCTTGACCCAGCACCACTCCACTTCATGTCTAGCAGATTCTGCCTCAAGCGCCTGCCATAGATCCTGATTCTTCACCGGCTTCTTGGCGGCCGTTTTCCAACCATTCCGCTTCCAATTCGCGAGCCACTGCGTGATGCCATCCTTCACATAGGTGGAGTCCGTCGTTAATTTGATATGGCAAGACTCGCTCAATGCTCGCAAAGCCTCGATTGCCGCGGTCAATTCCATCCGGTTGTTGGTGGTCTGGCTTTCGCCGCCCATTATTTCCCGCTCATGCTCACCGAACCGTAAAACGACGCCCCAGCCGCCGGGGCCGGGATTTCCACTGCAGGCGCCGTCTGTGAACGCAGAGACTTTTTTCATCAAGTGCCTTCGGCACCATCCGGTTGCGAGCGATTGATCTGACGCGGCACGGGGACACCTTCTTGTGTTTTGCCCAGAGGTATCGAGATAAGTCTCGGCCGGGAGGATGATTTGGCGCCGACGTCCAGATGAGCGGCTACTCGCTTACGGGCATGAAGCAGATACGCGGCACCTGTGGGCATATTGTTGCGAACGAGAGTACGGTCGAACCAGTCCATGATGCGACCGAGCCGCCCAGCGCGAAGGGGAGACAGATTTGCAAAGTACCGCGGCTCGCCGTGAGAGAAGCCGAGTAGCGATAACCAATCGCCCAGGCGTCGCGCACTCACGCCAACAACCTGACTGCGGCGACGTGTGAATCGTCTTTTGAGGGAGTTGCCGGCACCCCAGAAACTGAACGGATTGAAACTGATGATGAACAAGTGGCCATTTGGCATCAGGACCCGCTGGCACTCTCGCAACACCTCATGTGGCAATGGCGAGGTGTTCAGCGTATGGCAGAGCACCAATGCATCGAGTGAGTCGGTTGCAAAAGGAAGTTCACTGCTGGCCCCAACCACCGCCTGAAAGGGCTGATCAGGGTTCGTTCGGGTCGCTAGTCTGAAGAGGCGCTGGGTTTTACCAATGCGGCTGAACTCGAGCCCAATGTCCGCGCCGGTTACTAACATGTGATAACCGAATACTTGCTCAAGCGCCTCATTCAGCGCCTCAGATAACTGCTGGGTCAGCCGCTGGCCCAACGCTTTATCACGGTACCACTGCAGTAAGCTGGCTTGATAGCTGGATTCCTCCACCAAAGGGCTGGTCACCTTCATCTGCAAGGGTTAGCCTCTCGTGCTCTGATTCGGGGTTTTGATTGATGCATAACTTGACTATATCGCCAATCCGCGCCTTCAGCGACAACTACATCTGGCTGATTGTTAAAGGGAATCAGGGTTTTGTCGTAGACCCGGGCGAAGCACCGCCCGTTATGGCAGCCCTGCAGGACCTCGGGGTACAACTGACTGGTATTCTTGTTACACACCATCACTTTGATCATACCGGCGCGGTAGCGGACCTCCAGCAAGCCACTGGATGCGGCGTATGGGGCCCCCAAAGCAGTCCCGCTGGCCCCTTTGAGCATACGCTTATAGAGGGCGATACGGTTTCGGTTCTCGGCGAGCGCTTCACTGTATTTGAAGTGCCCGGGCATACTGTTGATCACATCGCCTACTACAGCGCTGACGAGGAAGCGCTTTTTTGCGGAGACACCTTATTTGTTGGCGGTTGCGGGCGGGTCTTTGAGGGTACCCCACCCCAGATGCGGGCATCGCTCGAGAAACTGAGTCGGCTGCCGGCGGCGACCAGAGTGTTCTGCGCCCACGAATATACGCTGGCAAACCTTCATTTTGCGACCTTAGTTGAACCTGAAAATATCGATCTGCAAGAATTCCTGGTCGTTTGTGAGCAGCAGCGGGCCCTTGATCAACCCACTGTGCCGTCAAGGATCGGAGCAGAGTTGCGCTACAACCCCTTTCTTCGATGGGATAGCCCGGCCATTCGCCAAACCCTTAAAGATCAGGGCAGATTGAGCGAGGATACGCCAGATGGGGTTTTTGCCGCCGTGCGGGAGTGGAAAAACACCGCCTGACCCTGGGATATACGTCACATTCTGAACTTTTAGCGC
>WTHO01000156.1:0-9601 GCA_011523115.1 Halieaceae bacterium
TGCGGCGCGTTACAATCACCACGTTGTTATTTGAGCCGTATTCAACGTGTCTACGCCCCGACGCACAACATTGCTTGCCATACTTGATGGTTTCGGTCACCGCGAGGCAGCCGAGGACAACGCCATTCGCGCCGCGAATACGCCTAACCTCGATCGACTCTGGCGCGACGCCTCCAACACTCTGGTGTCCGGTTCGGGACTTGATGTAGGACTCCCCGAGGGACAAATGGGTAATTCTGAGGTCGGCCATATGAGTCTGGGGGCCGGGCGGATTGTTTACCAGTCGATTACTCGAATCGATCAGGCAATTCGTGCTGGTCACTTCGAGACCAATGCCGCCTACCTGCAAACCATCGACGAAGCTGTCACCACTGGTAAGGCCGTTCATATCATGGGACTGCTCTCACCGGGGGGGGTTCACAGCCATGAAGAACACCTGTTTGCGGCTATCCGGCTTGCCGCGGAGCGCGGTGCGACCCGAATCTATTTACACGCCTTTCTCGACGGCCGGGACACGCCGCCGCGCAGCGCGGCACCCTCGATCGCGCGCGCGGAACAGGTGTTCGAATCCCTCGGAGTCGGACGCATTGCCTCGGTTCATGGGCGTTATTGGGCTATGGACCGCGACAATCGCTGGGAGCGCATCGAGCGAACACATTCACTGTTGATTGCAGGCGCTGCGGCGCACCAGGAGCAAAGCGCCGCCGCCGCACTCGATGCTGCCTATGCTCGAGGTGAAGATGACGAGTTTGTAGCGCCCACCATCATTGGCGAACCCGTCACATTGGCCGATGGAGACGCACTGCTATTTATGAATTTTCGGGCTGACCGGGCCCGCCAACTATCGCAATCCCTGATCGAACCGGGATTCTCCGGCTTTGCCCGGCGCATGGTACCCAACATTAATTTCGTCACCACGACTGAATACGCTTCTACACTGACATG
Organism: Halieaceae bacterium; assembly: GCA_011523115.1. Lineage (GTDB taxonomy): Bacteria > Pseudomonadota > Gammaproteobacteria > Pseudomonadales > Halieaceae > Luminiphilus. The sequence continues at coordinate 946 of WTHO01000156.1, forward strand.
CCCGGTCGCGTTTCCACCCGATACGCTAGAAGATAGCCTCGGAGAGGTGCTGGCTGAGAGCGGACTGACACAACTGCGCATCGCTGAGACAGAAAAGTATGCCCACGTCACTTTTTTCTTCAGCGGTGGACGCGAAGATGCCTTCCCGGGGGAAACACGCACCCTCATCCCGTCACCAGACGTCGCAACCTATGACCTGCAACCAGAGATGAGCGCCCGCGAGGTGACCGATTCTCTGGTCGATGCCATCGCCGCAGGTTTGTATGACTTTATTGTGGTGAATTTCGCCAACGGCGACATGGTTGGGCACACAGGGCAATTCGACGCTGCCGTAGCCGCAGTGGAAGTGCTGGATGAGTGCATCGGCAGGATCGAGGCTGCACTGCTCGCCCATGGCGGTGAGGGGCTCATTACCGCTGATCACGGCAACTGTGAACAAATGCGGGACTACGAAAACGACCAGCCCCACACCCAGCACACCACCGAGCACGTGCCACTCATTTATATCGGTGCCAAGGGCCGCTCGCTGGACCCTGATGGTGGCATCCTTGCAGATATCGCACCGACCGTACTTGCGATGATGGGCCTCGCAGCGCCTGCTGCCATGTCGGGGCGCAGTTTGCTGCTTTCTTGATCGCGATGATGGTGGCCCGTCCCTGCACGTTCCGCCTGCTGTTTAACGCGCTTCTCCTGACCATCACTCTAACGCTTAACGATGCGGCGCGGGCCCAGTTCAACGACGACGCTGCGCGGACAGCCGCAGAGCTCAACTCACTGACCACCGAAATCGCCGCGATTCAAGCCCGCCTCGAGGCGAGCGAGCAAGAGCGGGATAGCCTGCAAGGTGCTCTGCGGGAAATTGACATACAGATCAGTGAATCGGACCTTCAACTCGACTTATTGACGAATGAGCGGGCCGCCTTGCAGCGACAGCTGGACGATCTGGATGCAAAAGGCCTTGGCATCCAAACGGAGCAAAAAAAGCGTGCCGAGATGATCGACGCCAGCATTCAGCAACTTTGGCTTTTGCATCAGGGCGGCGGCCTCAGGATATGGCTGGGAGATCAAAACCCGCAGCTAATCACCCGGAATCTCGCGTTCTTACAAGCCACGATCGCGGACCAGCAAATCGTGATCAAGGAATATGAGGAGGGTCTGGCCGAGCTGACGCGCAACCGGGATTCAATTGCGGCGACGCAGGAGACGCTGCAGGCGCAGGCAGAAAAACAGGCGCAACTCAGACAACGTCTGGCAGATCAACGCGAAAATCAGCGGCAGATACTGAGTCAAATCGATGCACAGGTGAAGACAGAAGAAGAGCGCCTCGCTGCACTCAGCGCGGATCGTGATCGCCTGAACACACTGCTCAGTGAACTGAGCGAACTGGCGGCTCGCGCGCCGGCGCCTCCACAGCCTTTCGAAACCTCAAAGGGCGCACTGCAGATGCCCGTTGCCGGAGAGATCACGAATCGCTTTGGTTCTCGACGTAACACCGATATGTTGTGGCGAGGCTGGCTGATCAATGCCAGCGTCGGCTCGCCGGTCAGAGCAATACATCCCGGGCAAGTGATTTTCTCAGACTGGCTCCGGGGTCAGGGTTTACTGGTGGTGATCGACCACGGTGAGGGGTGGCTGTCGCTGTATGCACGCAACCATAGTCTGCTTCGCCGAGTGGGTGAACGGGTCAGCGCGTCCGACGTCATCGCCAGAGCAGGAAACAGCGGCGGTGGCGAGCAGCCCGGACTCTACTTCGAGATCCGGCAACAAGGCCAGCCCGTTGATCCGGCGGATTGGATACGGCGATGAGAGGAGGGAAGATAATCGGGTACCATTGCTTCCCCTGATTCATTAGGTATTTGCCATGCGGTCCCGCTTTTGTAGCCTCGCGCTACTCCTATTGACCATGACCTGTTTGCCGGCTACGGCCGAGGACGAGCCAGCTGACGATGTAGCCAACCCACATACAGCGCAGCCGCAAAGCACGGCCATCGAAGGAGCCGGGCCTGACACCTCATCACTGCCACTCGAAGAGCTGCAGATGTTTGCCGATGTGTTTAACCAGATTCGGCAGGGCTACGTCGAGTCTGTACCCGACAGTGAGCTGTTTGAGCTGGCCGTTCAAGGCATGCTCTCTGGTCTCGACCCCCATTCGGTGTTCCTCAAAGAGAAGGCTTTCGATTCACTGCAGGAAACAACGCAGGGCGAGTTCAGTGGATTGGGTATAGAAATCGGGCAGGATCGTGGCTATATCACCATCATCGCACCCATCGACGGATCCCCTGCTGAAGCAGCGGGGCTAAAAGCGGGCGATGTCATCTTGAAGATCGATGGCGAGTCGATCCGTGATGTACCCGTCAATAAATCAGTTGAGCGTATGCGCGGCCCAACAGGATCAGAGGTGTTGCTGACAATCGGCCGCCGGGGAGTGGCTGACCCGTTTGACGTAACAGTCATCAGGGACGTGATCAAAGTCCCAAGCGTACGCAGCCGCGAGCTCATGGACGGCTATCTGTGGTTGCGAGCGTCACAGTTTCAGAAGGACACCGGCCTCGAGGCGATCGACATCTTGCAAAAAGCATTGGCGGAAGGGGCTTTGAAGGGCGTTGTGCTGGATTTGCGTAACAATCCGGGCGGCGTGTTGGGTGCCAGCGTGGACATGGCCGGCGCGCTGTTAGACGGCGGACTCGTGGTCTATACCGAAGGTCGGCACCCCCAGTCCAAGGAACGATTCGACGCCAGCCCGGGCGATATGCTGGAGGGCGCTCCCGTCGTAGTGTTGATAAACGGCGGATCAGCCAGCGCGTCTGAAATCGTTGCCGGTGCGCTTCAGGATAGACGCCGTGCCGTCATCATGGGCACCCGCAGTTTTGGCAAAGGCTCTGTACAAACCATTCTGCCCGTCAGCGACACGCGCGCGGTCAAGCTGACCACCGCGCTGTATTACACGCCAGACGGACGCTCCATCCAAGCGGAGGGGATCGTGCCCGATATCGTCGTGGAGCGTGCGGAGGTGAAAAGCGTTGAATCAAACCGCCAGACTAAAGAAGCCGACTTACAGGGTAGCCTCAGCGGCGGCGACCCCGCTGACAATCAGAGTGAAAGCGAATCATTGGCGGAGTTGAGGACGTCCGACAACCAGCTCTATGAGGCCCTCACTTTGTTGCGGGGAATCAACCTGCTGACACCCGACGAGCAATCCGGGCAGGAGGAGGCGAGCACACCGGAAGCGGTTAATGAAGCGTGATTCAAGCGCCTGGAGAGGTAGAGATCGCGATGAGCGCTGAACGAAGCAGGCACGAGATGGGCCGCCCATATCAGAGCTATAGACGGACGATAATGCCCTGATCAGCCATAAAGGCTTTTGCTTCACCCACCGAGTACTCACCAAAGTGAAAAATACTGGCCGCCAATACGGCATCAGCACCCCCGAGGGTGACGCCTTCCGCAAGATGTTGGAGGCTACCTACTCCGCCTGACGCGATCACGGGAATGTCCACGGCGTCGGTAATCGCTTTAGTTATGGTCAGCTCAAAACCGTCCCGGGTGCCATCTCGATCCATACTGGTCAGCAGGAGCTCGCCGGCCCCAAAATCCGCCATTTGTCTCGCCCACGCCACCGCCTCAATGCCGGTCGGCTTGCGCCCGCCGTGGGTAAACAATTCATAACGGGGCGGATCATTCGGCTCTGACACTCGCTTCACATCGATCGCTACCACGATGCACTGGGAACCAAAACGCGCGGCAGCATCACGCACCAGCTCGGGTTCATGAATCGCCGCCGTGTTAATGCTCACCTTGTCAGCACCAGCATTGAGCATGGTTCGGATATCCTGAAGGGAACGGATACCGCCGCCGACGGTGAGGGGGATGAAAACCTCGCAGGCAATCTGCTCTACGGTGTGAACCGTCGTATCACGCTCTTCATGGCTTGCCGTAATATCGAGGAAGGTGATTTCGTCAGCTCCCTCCTCGTTGTAGCGACGCGCGATCTCCACGGGATCTCCCGCATCGCGAATCCCCACGAAGTTAACGCCCTTCACCACCCTGCCTCGGTCGACATCCAGACAGGGAATAATCCTTTTCGCCAGTGCCATCAGTCCGTCGCCAGAAAGCTGTCAACCATCGCCTGCGCCGTGGCTAAATCGAGGGTGCCTTCGTAAATCGCCCGGCCGGTGATGGCGCCGCAGATACCGGCTTGCGCGTAGTGCATGAGCGCCCGCACATCTGCCAATTCGCTGATACCGCCCGAGGCAATGACGGGTAGCCCGGACGCTTCAGCGAGGGCAACCGTGGCATCGACGTTCACGCCCTGCATCATGCCGTCACGCTCAATATCGGTGTACACCACTGCGCTGACGCCCGCGTCGGCAAATTGTTTGGCGAGATCTGTGGCGTCGAGCTCGCTCTCGCTGGCCCAGCCCTCCACTGCCACCCGGCCGCCTCTCGCGTCTATCCCGACAATGATATGGCCGGGGAAGCGCTGGCAGGCATCGTGAACCAGCGCCGGGTTTTTTGCCGCCATGGTGCCGATAATGGCGAACTGCACACCGGCATCGAGATATCGTGAAATCGTGTCGAGATCACGAATCCCGCCGCCAATTTGAATCGGTAGCGTGGGCAACGCCCTTGATATCGCTTCAATGATGCTGGCATTCACCGGCTCTCCTGCAAATGCACCGTCGAGATCGACAATGTGTAGTCGACGGGCACCCTCGGCATGCCAGCGCTCAGCCATGGCGACCGGGTTGTCGGAAAAAACCGTGCTGTCAGTCATATCACCCTGGCGCAGCCGAACACACTGCCCACCCTTCAGATCGATCGCCGGGATCACTAACATTTGCCGTCCCAATTCAAAAAATTCTTCAACAGGGTTAATCCAGCCGTGTGGCTTTTTTCGGGATGAAACTGCGTGGCAAAAAGATTGTCCTGCGACAATGCCGCGCAACCCGTCACGCCGTATTCAAATGTGCCGGCAACCACGGACGGATCGCTCGGCACCACGTGGTAACTGTGCACAAAATAAAATCGCGAACGCGGCGGGATGTCTTGCCAGAGGGGATGAGACTCGCAGGGACTGACTTCATTCCAGCCCATGTGAGGGACTTTCAATCGTTCCCCGTTTGCATCCCGGTGTTGATCACCGAAGTAGCGAACCTCCCCGGGGATCGTGCCCAGACACTCGACACCTTCATTCTCCTCTGACCGCGCCATGAGTGCTTGCATGCCCACACAGATTGCCAGCACCGGTTTTTTTTCTACAGTCAGCACCTGTTGCAACAGCCGGTCACAGCCCAACTGGCGAATCGCAGCCATGCAATCACGAATGCCACCCACACCCGGAAAGACCACTCTGCTTGCCGCGGCGATCGCATCGGGTTCATGGCTGACGATAACTTCACCCGCTCCAACATGCTTGAGGGCGCTGGCAACCGAGTGCAGATTACCCATGCCGTAATCAATCACGGCAACGCTTTGGGTCACGGCTCAGAGAACCCCTTTTGTAGACGGGCTGGTGCCTGCTATCGCAGGGTCACGGGCGACAGCCATTCGCAACGCCCGACCAAATGCCTTGAAGACCGTTTCGGCTTGATGATGCGCATTGTGGCCACGGAGGTTATCGATGTGCAGGGTCACATCAGCGTGATTCACAAAGCCCTGAAAAAATTCAATGAAAAGATCGACATCAAACTCGCCCACCTTTGCGCGGGTGAACGGCACGTGAAACTCCATACCCGGGCGACCACTGCAGTCCAGGACCACCCGCGACAGCGCCTCGTCCAGGGGAACATAGGCATGCCCATAACGCACGATGCCTTTTTTATCGCCAATCGCCTTGCTGAAGGCCTGCCCCAGTGTGATGCCGATGTCCTCCACCGTGTGGTGCGCATCGATGTGCAAATCACCCTTGGCCACGATATTCAGATCCACCTGCCCGTGGCGCGCGATTTGATCCAGCATATGCTCGAGAAAAGGCAGCCCCGTATCGAGGGTGCACTCACCGGTACCGTCGAGACATAACTCGACGGTAATCTGGGTCTCAAGTGTCTCGCGGCTGACTGATGCCTTGCGAACACCCGCTTCCTGCTGACTCATGCGTTTTCTCCGTGCAACCCGCCATGCCAAACGGGCGCTACACTAGGGGCGCCATTGTATAGAAAGAGTCCTGCTACTTCATTGCGAAGCTTTACCACTTCATGAAGGAAAAAGATCACATCGCCGGAGCCGTACTGCACTGGTTCGACCAGCACGGCCGCAAAGACCTGCCCTGGCAAAAACAGCGAACGCCCTACCGGGTCTGGGTGTCTGAGATCATGTTGCAGCAAACTCAGGTCAGCACCGTCATCCCTTTTTACGAGCGCTTCATGGCTCAGCTACCCACCGTCGAGGACCTCGCCGCCGCACCAGAGGACACGGTGCTCCATCTCTGGACGGGATTGGGCTACTACGCCCGTGCCCGCAACCTGCACCGATGCGCCAAACAGGTGTGCGATGCCCACGATGGTGTCTTTCCCCAAGATCTTGAGGGGCTGGAAGCATTACCCGGCATCGGACGCTCTACCGCCGGCGCGATCCTTTCCTTGGCGATGGATACCCGCGCCCCCATTCTTGATGGCAATGTAAAGCGCGTACTCGCGCGTTATCACGGGGTAGCGGGATGGCCAGGGCAGCGTGCCGTCAGTGACGCACTCTGGTCGCATGCTGAGCACCACACCCCTCGCGCACGGGTCGCGGACTACACGCAGGCGATGATGGATTTAGGTGCAACGTGTTGTACCCGCAGTCGACCCGCCTGCGAGCTCTGCCCAATCAATAGTGGCTGTACTGCCCGGGCTCTCGGTCAACAAAGTGACTTTCCCGGTAGGAAACCACGGAAAGCAATACCCCTGAGAAAACGCTGGCTCGCCGTCGCCACCCGCGCCCCGGGCGAGGTGCTGCTGCAGAAACGGCCGGACTCGGGTATCTGGGGTGGCCTGTGGGCGCCGCCTGAATTTGATGAGGCCGAAGGCGCCACCGAGTGGATCACCGATACCCTGTCGCTACCGCCAGATGTCTGTCAAGTCGACGCAGCCTTTCATCACACCTTCACACATTTCAAGCTGGAGGCGCACTCCGTCAGAGCACATCTCGGAACGAACCGGGCTCCCGGGAATCGCGTAGAATGTGCCGCCGGAAGCTTGAAATGGTTTAGTTTGCACCCGCCGCCGTCGGTGGGTTTGCCCGCACCGATCGTGCGGCTGTTGGCCAGACTGAGTGCAGAAACCGCATTGAGGAGTGACTGATGGCAAGAAACGTGCAATGCCGACGCTACGGTGAGGAGTTGGAAGGGCTGGAACGCCCGCCGCTCCCCGGCGCCAAAGGTCAGGACATCTTTGATAACGTCTCGAAAAAGGCGTGGCTCGAGTGGCAAGGTCACCAAACCATGCTCATCAACGAGAAACACCTTAGCCTGATGGACCCCGAAGCCCGCAAATATCTGATGGGTGAAATGGACAAGTTTCTGGCCGGAGAAGACTTTGATCAGGCTGAGGGTTATGTGCCTCCCGCAGAGTAATCACCCTGCCACAACGCGGACTGCGCCAGGTATCCGGCGGGCGCGCACTTACCTGTCGGCCGTGTCACGGGAAGTCAACCGATGAGGTGGCGATCCTGGTTGATCACCGGCACCGCCTGCGTGCTGGTCACGGCCGCATTGGCCGGGATCAAGTTTCTGCAGATTTCGGAGGCCATGGCGCTGATGGAGAGCTTCCCGCCACCCTCGGAGTCGATCACCGTCGCCCAAGCAGAAGCCGATACCTGGGAGCCCACTCGCCTGCTCAGCGGCACTGTGCGCTCCCCAGAGCATCTGGTGATCTCTGCGGAGATGGCAGGCCGTGTGGTTGAGCTGCCCTATCAGAGCGGCGAGGTCGTGCCAGAGGGCGCCGCCGTATTGGTGCTGTTCGATGACGATCTGGAAGCACAACGCGAAGCGCTTGAGGCGGATCTCAATTTGGTCAGCACCCAACTCGAGCGTAATCGCACGCTTGAGGCAGACGCGCTCATCTCGCAGGATCAACTGGACGTACTGAAAGCGCGCAGCCTGTCTCTGAAAGCGCAGATCGCGGTGCTGGACGCGCGACTGAGCCGGATGACCTTTCGCGCACCATTCAAGGGCACGCTGGGCATATACCCGCAGCGGCTCGGAGATCTCATGCGGTTTGGCGAGGTGCTGACTACCCTGACCGGCCTCAATCCTGCTCGCTGGATTGATTTCAAGGTGCCGCAGGGGCTCGCCGAGATTCGCGTCGGTGACAATGTGAAAGTCAACGATATTTCCGGCGGTGAGGTTGGCGTGGCGCAGGTCATTGCGGTCTCCGATGCGTTTGCTGAGGGCACACGCACCTACGACGTCCGCGCCCAGCTTTCCGCGCCGAACCTGCGCCATGGTGCGCTGGTGCAAGTCGCCATCCGCACCGGCCCCACCGAGTATCTGATGTCGGTGCCGGCACGCAGCGTTCGCTGGGATCTTGAGGGGCCTCATACTTTTGTCATTGTCGACGCCGAAGCCGAGGCTTATCTGCCGCACCGAGCCTCATTGAGACGCATTGAAGTGCGTGGCGAGACCGCGGATCGCTTTTACATCCGGGGTGAGCTCAATCCGGGTGATCGCATCGCTGAT
>WTHO01000156.1:9701-12726 GCA_011523115.1 Halieaceae bacterium
GGCGCCAGTGCCGAGACCGTTCAGGGGTTTGTCACCGAACCGATCGAGCGCGTTGCCAGTAGCGTGCCCGGCCTCGATTATGTGGAATCGGTGACCACCGCAGGGACCAGTACCGTGACACTGTGGCTTCGACTCAATCAGGACACCACCAAGGTACTGGCCGAGCTCTCCACAAGGCTGAGCCAGATTCGCTTTGAACTACCGGAGGGCACAGAAGACCCCTCGATTGAAATCAGCCGCGCCGACACGCCCTACGCGAGCTTCTACCTGGGAGTGCTGATCCCGCCGACCCGGACCTATGCTGAGGTCAGTGACATTATCCAGCGGGATATCCTGCCGCGGTTGTCAGCGCTACCGAACGTGCAACGTGCCATGAACTATGGCTTGCCTCAGGCGATGCGTATCTGGCTCGACCCGTGGCGCATGGCCGCACTGAGTGTCGATGCCAATGACATATACCGAACTTTGCAACGCAATAACGTCATTGGCACATTCGGTCAGGCTGAAAGTGGCTCGCAGCGCATCAATCTACAGACCAATAGCGAGGCGAAAACCCCCGAGGATTTCGCCAATATGCTAATCCGACGCGAGGGCGGTACTGAGGTCCGGCTTGGCGATGTAGCGACTGTGGAAAGGGGGACCATGGAGGTTTCGCGCATGGCGCGCTACAACCAGGATCAGGTCGTCTTTATTCCGGTTTACCCCGAGCCGGGCACCAGCGAAATTCTGGTCGGCAACCTTGTCTACGAGGCCGTCGCACAGATTAACGAGACGCTACCCCCCGATCTCGAGCTCACCATCCCCTTCGATAACTCACGCTATATGCGCGACGCGGTTAAAGAGATTTTTCTCACGCTGGGTGAAACCGTTTTTCTGGTCGGTTTGGTGGTGATTGCACTCATGGGCTCGGTACGCAGTGCCGCAGTACCGCTTCTGACCATTCCCATATCGATTCTGGGTGCGATGGCGGCGATGTCGCTCATGGGCTTCTCACTCAACCTGCTCACGATTCTGGCCGTCGTGCTATCTGTTGGGCTGGTGGTGGACGATGCCATCGTGGTGGTAGAAAACGTAGCGCGCCACCTCCGCGAGGGCATGTCCCGCCGGGAGGCCGCCCTCGCCTCCTCGCGCCGCTTGCTGTCGCCCATCATTGCCATGACGATTACTTTGGGCGTGGTGTACGCGCCGATCGGCTTTGTTTCAGGGCTATCGGGCGTGCTGTTCAGGGAGTTCGCTTTCACGTTGGCGGTGGCCGTGCTGATCTCAGGCTTTGTCGCCATGACCCTGTCACCGATCATGAGCGCCTGGGTATGCCCGGACCGCGGTCACGAGACGCGAATGAGCCGCTGGGTCAATGACCGCTTTGAGCTTATCGCCAACCGCTACGGTGCGTTGATCGATTTCTCGCTGCGCTGGCGCTGGCAACTCATCTCCGCGGGGCTGTTCTTCACGCTTCTGATTACGCCGCTGTATCTGTTCTCTCTGAAAGAGTTGGCGCCGATCGAGGACCAGAGCGCCATCAATCTGGTGGTGGATTCCGCCCCGGAGTCATCGATTGGAGAAACCCTGCAGGGCTTTAGCGATGCCGTAGAGGTGTTGATGGAGCGACCCGAGACGACTTATATCTGGCAGGCGCTGGGACCCTCAGGCGGCTATGGTGGTCACGAGTTCGTGCCACCCGGTGAGCGTGAGTTGAGCACTCACCTCATGCTGCCGATGATTCGCAACGATTTGGCTCAGGTGCCCTCGGTACGGGCGTTTCCAGCCACCACGCCGGCCCTCCCCACCGCCGGGCAATTTGACGTGGAAGTCGTCGTGACGGCTTCAGACTCGGCAGAGGATATGCGCCCCTATGCGCAGGCCATGGTTGACGCCGCCCGCAGCGCCGGACTGTTCCTCTACTTTGAAACCAGCTTGAGGATGGATCTGCTCTCGGTGGAATACCGGCTGGATAAGGACCGGCTCGCTGATCTGGGCATGACCCTGAATGACCTGACCTCGCAGATGGGGCTGTTTGTATCGGAGGGTTACGTGACGCGCTATGACGAGCGAGGTCGCGCCTATCGGGTAATCCCCATGCTCGAGCGCGATTTGAAGGCCTCGCCCGAGACGCTGCTGGATACACCGGTCACCTTACCCAGTGGTGAGCGAGTACCCTTCGGCACGTTCGCTACCCTCGAGCGCAACACCGAGCCCCGGGCGCTGACGCGATTTCAGCAAAAGGGGAGCTTCAAGCTCTTTGGCGGCGTGATACCGGGTTACACCAAGGAGCAGGCACTCACTTATGTTGAGGAATTGGCAGCCACAACCCTGCCCCCCGGCTACCGTCTCGACTATACGGGCGAGTCGCGGGAGATCCGCCGCGAAGGCAACACCATGGTGGGCGTGTTGGGCGCCTCGTTGGTGATGGTGTTTTTGGTACTGGCATTACAGTTCAACAGCTTTCGTGACCCGCTGATTATCTTGCTCGGCTCGGCGCCGCTGGCACTCTTCGCCGCGATGGTAATTACCTTTACCGGTTTCACCACGATTAATATCTACTCACAGGTCGGCCTTATCACGCTGGTAGGGCTGATCTCCAAAAACGCCATTTTGATCGTAGAGTTCGCCAATCAGGCGCAGATGGAGGGGCGCACCAAGCTGGAAGCAATAAAAGCAGGCTCGATGAACCGCCTACGGCCAGTGCTCATGACCACCGGCGCTACCGTTTTTGGTCACTTCCCTCTGGTGCTGGTGGAAGGCGCGGGTGCCGAGGCGCGCAACAGCATTGGCTTCATTCTCGTGATTGGCATGATGATCGGCACACTATTCACCCTTGTGTTGTTACCCGCGATTTACGCCCTGCTCGCCTCGGATCACCCGAGGGAAACCGCAGGCTCGGTGGATGATGCGGCGTCCGGGGGGGCAACTGACGGCTCCCAATCTGGCCGCATCTCGGACTTGACCGTATCGACTTGACGCCCGCACAGCGCGCGGGTTTAATACGCGGCCTTCACGCTGTAAGCCCCTCTTTTGCCCAGGTAGC
>WTHO01000021.1:0-25497 GCA_011523115.1 Halieaceae bacterium
GTCTGGCTCAGACCCGCGACGATGACCCCACACTAGAGCGAGTGCTCAATACGCCGCCGCGGGGCATCGGCAGCAAGACGGTGGAGAAGCTCAGAGAAGTCGCACGAGCGGAGCAAGTTCCAATGTGGCGGGCGATCCACCTCACCCGGGAACGCGCGCTGCTGCCAGCGCGAGCGCTCGCCGCATTGGCCAATTTTCAGGCGCTGATTGATGACCTCGATCAGTCTTCCGAGACGCTTCCGCTCGACGAACTCACCGAGCACGCGATCGACGTGACAGGTCTGCTTGATTATCACCGCTCCGAAAAGGGCGAGCGGGGCCAGGCCCGAGTGGAGAATCTTCAGGAGCTGGTCACCGCAACGCGCCTCTATGAGCCAGAGGACGAGACCATTAGCCCGTTGCAAGCCTTTCTTGATAGTGCGGCGCTGGATGCCGGCGAGGGTCAGGCCGACCCTTACGAAGACAGTATTCAGATGATGACCTTGCACTCTGCGAAAGGGCTCGAGTTTCCGTTGGTATTTATTGCAGGAATGGAAGAAAACCTGTTTCCCCATCAGATGTCTCTTGAAGAGCCCGGCCGTCTGGAGGAAGAGCGGCGGTTAGCCTACGTGGGCATTACCCGGGCAATGAAGAAACTGGTCGTCACTTACGCTGAGAACCGGCGCCTCCATGGAGGGGATATGTACAACAGCCCCTCCCGCTTTATCCGGGAGATTCCCAGAGAGCTACTCGAGGAAGTCCGCTTGAACGGCTCCGTGTCACGGCCTGTGGGGTCCTTGGCGGGCGCCTCACTCAGTGAACCCCCGGTAGAGGGTATTGATTTAGGACGCCGGGTCATCCATCAGGTATTTGGTGAGGGTGTCGTCACGCAGTTCGAGGGTCGGGGGAGCAACGCCCGGGTTGAGGTGAATTTCAGTGAAGGTAGTAAGTGGCTTGTGCTTCAATATGCCAATCTAACGGTGCTGTAGGGTTTGGTCATGCGCGAGAAACAGGTACTTCCCGTCGTTGTGGTTGCTCTTACCGCGGCGCTTGTGGCGGTGGTAGCGCTTTGGACCATGGATCGAGTTGGCCGCGGCGGCACCGCAACGGTGATTTCGTCGGGGCCCGACAAAGTCATTGAGTGGAAGCTCGTCACCACATGGCCGAAAGGATTACCTGGTTTGGGAGCGGCGCCCGAAAATTTTGCCCGGCGAGTTAACGAGGCATCGGGTGGTCGGATGCGCATCAAGGTGTTCGGGGCGGGCGAGATCGTGCCTGCTTTTGAGGTGTTCGATGCGGTATCACGAGGTGTCGCCGAGGCCGGTCATGGCGCCGCTTATTATTGGAAGGGCAAAATTCCAGCAGCGGTTTTTTACACGGCAGTCCCTTTCGGTATGACCGCACAGGAGGCGAACGGATGGCTCCACTATGGGGGCGGCCTCGAGTTGTGGCGAGAGCTGTACGCGCCATTCGGCGTAGTGCCCTTTGCCGGTGGTAGCACAGGCGTTCAGATGGCCGGCTGGTTCAATACTCGCCTAAAAAGCCGTGCTGATTTACAGGGCCTGAAAATGCGCATCCCTGGCCTCGCCGGTGAGGTTTTCGATGCGGCGGGCGGCTCCGCCGTCAGGATTGCGGGTGGCGAGGTTTATACGTCGATGCAAACCGGAGTCATTGATGCCGTCGAGTGGGTGGGACCCTACAACGACCGCACGTTGGGTCTGATGGAAGTCGGTGACTATTACTACTACCCCGGTTGGCATGAGCCGGGCGCCATGCTTGAAACTATCGTGAATGAGGAGGCGCTGGCTGCGTTGCCAGATGATTTACAAGCCATAGTGCGGATCGCCGCGCGGGCGACCAATACGGACATGTTGGATGACTTTACGGCCAACAACAGTGAGTCATTACAGATCCTGCTGCGCGAATTTGATACCGAAGTGCTGCCCTTGCCTGAAGACGTATTGGATGCACTCTATGAGAGTAGTCAGAAGGCTATCCAAGCACTGGTTGAGTCGGACCCCATGGCGGCGAAAATTGCGGCGTCTTATTTTGAATTTGCTGAAAAAGTGCGGACTTACCATGAGATTTCGGAACGGGGGTACCTCAATGCCCGGGATCGCTTACTGCCCCCGGTAACCCTTACTGCGGGATCGGCCGAGTGAGTTTATTTTCGTCTATCGCGACATAAATGAATTCGCCTTCCGTGACTTTCAGGGGCTCGCCATCCTGCTTCGCGTTAATCCAGACCTCCACAAGAATGCGCACAGAACTTCTACCGGTTTCCAGAACATCACAGTAACAACTCACTACCGCGCCAACATGAACGGGCGTCAGAAACGACATACCCTCAATAGCAACTGTTGCCACACGGCCTTCGGCCAGCTCTGAAGCCGTGATGCTGCCCGCCAGATCCATTTGTGACAGCAACCAGCCGCCAAAAATATCACCATTAGCATTGGTATCCTTTGGCATGGCAATGGTCTGTAGTGCCAGCTCGCCATAGGGTAGAGGGCTGGTATCGAGTTCTTCCACGGACATGGCTGCCTCCAAGGTCTGACTATAAAACTGACCAACCGGTCTGCGCATTGGCGCCGATCGGCTGCCTCGGTGATTATCGCCCCAAAACCTCGGGCAGCCATAGCACGAGGTTCGGCCATCGCCACATCAGCACGAGCAGTAACAGCTGGATTAAGACGAAGGGTAAAACACCGGCATAGATCGCGCGAGTGCTGACGGTATCCGGAGCCACCCCGCGAAGATAGAACAAGGCAAAGCCGAAGGGCGGTGTGAGGAATGAAGTTTGCAGATTCACAGCGATCATGACACCCAGCCAGATCGGATCAAAACCCATGGATAGCAGAACGGGTCCAACGACGGGCACCACGACGAACGTGATCTCGATGAAGTCTAAAATAAAGCCCAGTAAAAACATGACCAACATGACGACAAGCAACGCCATGTGAGGTCCACCGCCTAACCCCTCAAAGAATGCCTCGATGAGTGCGTCGCCACCAAATCCGCGGAAGACCAGCGAGAAGATGGCGGCCCCGATCAGAATCAGGAAGACCATACTGGTGGTGTAAAGGGTGGACCGGGAAATGTCCTGTAAAACGGAAAACGTGAGCGCACCTCTTGCAAGCGCAAGCAGCAAAGCGCCGGTAGCACCCACGCCCGCCGCCTCGGTGGGTGTAGCGGCGCCGACGAGAATGGAGCCCAGAACCAAGACGATCAATCCAAGTGGTGGCAGCACTGCTTTGATGGCGGCTGCAGAGTCGGTTTTCTCCATTTTGGCGGGGGGTGCGGTGTCAGGTTGCCAGGCGGCGCGCAAGAGCACATATGCCAGATACATCATCACCAGTGTGATGCCTGGCATCATTGCTCCAATAAACAGATCCCCTACCGATACCGTATCAGTATTGATGATGTTCATTCGGAGTTGGGCCTGTTGATACGCGCTGGACATGATGTCGCCCAACAAAACCAGAGCGATGGACGGCGGAATGATCTGGCCAAGTGTGCCCGTCGCGCAGATCGTGCCCGTCGCCAGCTGGGGCTGGTAGCCCGCCCTGAGCATGCTGGGCAGGGCGAGCACGCCCATTGTGACGACGGTTGCACCGACAATGCCCGTGCTAGCGGCAAGCAGTGCCCCCACGACAATGACCGCAACGCCAAGCCCCCCCGGCCGCTCGCCGAATAGCCCAGCCATATTGGCCAACAGATCCTCAGATATTTTCGCTCGCTCAAGTACGACGCCCATCAGGATAAAGAGCGGTACGGCCACCAGCGTTTCGTTTCCCATGGTGCCGAAAATACGACCGGTGAGAGCGGTCAGGTAATCGGGATCAAAGTGCCCGATGAGAATGCCGAGCGCGGCGAAGCCCAGAGCGGTGCCCCCCAGGGTCAGTGCGACGGGGAAGCCGAGTAGCAGAATGGCGCATACCGCGACGAACATGGCCAGGGCGAGTTGGCCCTCCATCACCGCGCATCCTTTTGGCGCAATACATCCAGAGCGCTGAGGAGTTGTGACAGCGCCTGTAACGCCAGCAAGGCTGCCATAGCGGGGATCAGCCCCTTGAGCAGATAGACAAACGGCAATCCGCCCGGTTCAGGGGATGCCTCCCTCGCTGACCAGCTGTCCACAACGTAATCCCAAGACCCCCATCCAATGAGAGCGCAAATCGGCAGTGTGAAAATGATGTGGCCCAGTGCGTTGACCCATGCCTGTTGCCGGGGTGTAAAAGACCGGTAGAAAATGTCGACGCGCACATGCTGATCAGCGCCAAGCGTGACGGCCGCTCCCAACATGAAGATCGCCGCGTGAAGATATTGCACGGATTCCTGCGCAGCGATCGCCCCTGTATTAAAGCCATAGCGCAGCACTACGATCACCAATACCAGCAGGGCCATAACAGGCACACACCATGAGATTGCGCGGCCCAACCAGACAATGCTCGTATCCAGTTTGTTGGCCGGGTTTCCGCTTGGTGACATGAGAATCCCACGGTTTTTATCGTCGACGTGCAAGGTTATCATTCCGCCCCAATAGATTGCAGGAGAGGCAGGCCCGTGCTTTCCATACTTTCGCCGGCCAAGACGCTGGATTACGAGACCGCCCCGACCACTAAAAAGTCTACCCAGCCCCTGTTTGTTGAGCAGGCGGCATCACTTATCGAGACCGCACGCGAGCTCGATCCTGAGGGTATTCAGGCTTTGATGGGCGTCTCCGAGAAAATTGCGGCGCTCAATCATGAGCGCTTTATGAACTGGCAGCCCGACTTTTCTCTTCGAAACGCCAAACAATCAGTATTGGCGTTTAAGGGCGATGTTTACACCGGTCTTCAGGCTGACACCCTCAGTCAAGACGAGCTGGCCTTCGCGCAAAAGCACCTGCGCATTCTCTCTGGGCTTTACGGGCTGCTCAGGCCACTTGATTTGATGCAGCCTTACCGACTGGAGATGGGGCTGCCCTTCGAAAATTCAGGCGGAAAAAATCTTTACGAGTTCTGGGGGGAACAAATCACTCAGACATTGAACAAGCACCTCAAGACCAGTGGTAGCCGGGTGCTTGTTAATCTCGCGTCTAACGAGTATTTCAAAGCGGTCAAACCAAAGTTACTGGATGCTGAGGTGATTACCCCGCAATTCCGCGATTTGAAAAATGGGCAGTACAAGATGATTTCATTCTTTGCGAAAAAAGCGCGTGGCGTCATGGCGCGTTTTATTATTCAAGAAGGTATGAATGATCCAGAGGGGCTCAAAGATTTCAGTGGAGATGGGTACTACTTTAGTGCTGAACATTCCTCGGAAAACGACTGGGTGTTTCTGAGAGATGCCCCGGCTCAGGGATGAGCGTTCACTTGCTTGAAGGGTAAGAGCGCGGAGGCCTCTCGCTGATAGGCGCGAACGTGCTCCGATTCCTGCTTGGCAAATTGTGAGACCGCGTCTCGCAGGCGCGCGTCGCTGATCCAATGGTTTGAGAAAGTCAGCACGGGTTCGAATCCACGCTGGATCTTATGCTCGCCCTGGGCCCCCGGGTCGAAGCGGGACAGACCAGCCTCGATACAATACTCGATGCCGCGGTAGTAACAGGCCTCAAAATGCAGGTAATCAAATTCCGCTACGCATCCCCAGTAGCGTCCATAGAGCGTCGTATCCCCCTCAAAAAATAGCGACGCAGCAACAGGCTGCTGATCCCGCTCGGCAAGGACCATTACCGGGCTCTGGCCTAGGCACGGGCACGTCTCGGTAAAGAACGCCTCCGTCAAATAACCGCCGTGTCCGGAGCGTTTTGCATAGGTCGTCTGATAGCAGTGGAAAAAGAATTGCCAATGCTTTGACGTTATCTCATCGCCTTTGAGCGTCTTGAGTGACAGCCCTTGCTGGGCGATTCGGTCTCGCTCCCGCCGCAGATTTTTTCTTTTTCGGCTACTGAATCTGTCCAGGAAATCCTGAAAGTCGCGATAGCCCTGGTTGAACCAGTGAAACTGCGTGGTGAGCCTTTGGGGCATGTCGCAGTCACAAAGTTGCGTTGAGCTCGCCTCATCAAGAAACAGGACGTGCCAGCTTGAGACGTCCAGCGAATCGGTCAGGCCCTTGACCGCCTCGACAATGGCAGGCGCCCTGATACTGTGGTGATCAACGCAACCCAAGCGCTGTCCTGTCGCAGGTGTGAACGGAACTGCGGTGACCAGCTTTGGGTAGTACTGCAGGCCCATTCGCTGCCATGCGTCAGCCCATGACCAGTCAAAAACATATTCTCCGTAGCTGTGGGTCTTTAAGTAAGTCGGCATCATCCCGGCAGGTTCACCCGACAGTTCAATAGAGAGATGTGCGGGCTGCCAACCACTCTCGGTGGTAGTGCATCCCGATGCCTCCAATCCGTGCAGGAAATCCCAACTTAAAAAGGGGTCACCGTCACCAAAGCACTCTCGCCAAAGGACGGCATCGATCTCGGACATAGACCGATGCAATTTGGCTTCAACAGATTTCACAGTGCTCAGACCGCTACTCCGCCTAGCCAAAAGTGCCCGCAGAGACCCAGCAAAATCAGCAGACCGATCCACTTGCTTTGATTAAACGCGGCAAAGCATTGGTTGACGTCTCGGCCCCTGATCAGCCAAAGATGCCTGACGAACATGATGCCGACGGTGACCACCGCCGCGTAGTAGGGCGCCCCGAGATCAAAGGCGACGCCGCATTGCCAAAACGCGATCAGGCAGAAACACTGTAGAAGGCCGATGAGACGCACATCAAGGTCACCGAACAGAATCGCGGTGGACTTGATGCCGATGGACAAGTCATCCTCACGATCAACCATCGCGTATTGGGTGTCGTAGACCACCGTCCATAACACGTTAGCCGTAAACAACCACCACAGCGCCGTGGGAAGGGAGTTGGTGCTGGCCGCAAATGCCATGGGAATGCTCCACGAAAAAGCTAATCCCAGCACCACCTGGGGCCAATGGGTAACGCGCTTCATCAGCGGATACACCATCGCCAGCGCTGCACCGGCGATAGACAGCTTTATGGTGAGCGGATTGGTTAATGCCACCAGCCCCAGCGCAACCGCCAGTAATAACAGCAGTAAAGCAAACGCCTCTTTGACCGTAAGCACGCCAGTGACCAGAGGCCGCAGCCGCGTTCGCTCTACGTGGCCATCAAGATTCCGGTCAGCCAGGTCGTTCGCGATGCATCCCGCAGCGCGCATGATGACCGCGCCCGCTAAAAAAATGGCCAGCAAGCGGAGGCTGGGGTAGCCCTCGTTGGCTAAAACCACGCCCCACAGCGTTGGCGCGAGCAGCAAAAACGTTCCGATCGGTTTGTCGAAACGCATGATTTCCACCGCGCCTCGCCACTTGCTGACGGTGGGTGGGTAAGGGGCTTCAGGAGAGGCAGATTCGGTCAACGTAGGCGGTTCGTCTCGATCGGCTCGACAGTCTAGCGATGTGCGGAAGGGGATGCGACACCCCGGGATCAGACTCTGGCAAAGTCTGCCCTTGTGCCGGCCCAACGTTGCATCAGTTCATGCGATTTTTGGGGGTGATGCTGGTACAGGTGAACAGCGATCGCTTGCGCCTCGATCAGTAAAGACTCATGTTCAGGCAAGCTGGCGATTCTAAATTCGGCCATGCCGGTTTGGCGCGTCCCCAGTAATTCGCCGGGACCCCGGATTGCCAAGTCAGCCTCTGCTACCACAAAGCCGTCTTGGGATTCTTGCAAGACCTGTAGCCGCCGTTGGGCCGTGTCCGAGATTGGCTGGCGAAACATCAACAAGCAGTGGCTGTCGATGGCGCCGCGCCCCACACGGCCTCTTAACTGGTGGAGCTGCGCGAGGCCCAGTCTTTCGGCGTTATCGATAATCATCAAGCTCGCATTGGGCACGTCCACGCCAACCTCGATGACGGTTGTCGCTACCAGCAGCTGGAGCTGCCCCTCTTTGAACTGGGCCATGGTGGCCGCTTTTTCAGCTGGCGTTAGTCTGCCGTGCACGAGGCCAATACGAATGTTTGGCAGTGCCTCGATCAGTCGATCCCGGGTCGCCTCGGCCGCCTCAATATCCAACGTATCGCTCTCTTCAATCGCCGTGCAAACCCAATACGCTTGGCGACCCTCCTCGCACGCTGCCCCCACCCGGCGGATAACGGCGTCTCGACGATTGTGGTCGATCAGGGTGGTCGTGACCGGTTGGCGGCCCGGCGGCAATTCATCGATGACCGAGCAGTCTAGGTCGCCGTAAGCCACCATGGCTAAAGATCTGGGGATGGGGGTGGCGGTGAGCGCCAGTTGATGCGGATGCATCTCGCCTGAGCCCTTATCGGCCAACGACAACCGCTGGTGGACGCCGAAGCGATGTTGCTCGTCAACGACAATCAGCCCCAGGTTTTTAAACTCTACGTCATCTTGAAAGAGCGCATGGGTGCCAACAACAATAGGGACTCTGCCCGAAGCCAGCTCTTCTAAAACGCCAGCTCTTGCTTTCCCCTTGGTGCGTCCGCTGAGCCAGGCTACAGGCTGTCCCAGTGGCTCAAACCAAGCCGACAGGTTGGCATGATGTTGCTCGGCGAGGAGCTCGGTGGGTGCCATAAACGCGACCTGATATCCCGCACCAATGGTATCCAGTGCGGCCCTCGCGGCGACCAGCGTTTTGCCTGATCCCACGTCTCCCTGAACCAATCTCAGCATGGGCAGGTTCTTCGCCATATCTGTAGCGAGTTCTTGCGCAACGCGGTCCTGTGCGGCCGTTGGAGTGAATGGCAGGCTTTTCAGAAACTGCTCCGCCATGCTTGAAGCCGGGGGTATTGACGGGGCTTTATGCCGTCTCTCACTGTCTCGAACGCCCTGAACCGTCAGCTGATGCGCGATCAGCTCCTCCTGCGCTAACCGCAGCTGGGCGGGATGGTTGCCATCCCGGATCTGGCTCAACTCTGCGTTTGGCGGTGGGTTATGCAGGAAAGCGATTGCCGCAGCCAGGGTAATACGATCTTCAATGATGTCGTGTAGCAGATCCACAGGGGGGTTGTTCTCTAAAATTGATAGCGCCTGCCTGCAAAGCTTGCGCCACGTGCTTTGCCCCATACCGCTGACTGTAGGGTAGATGGGCGTCAGCGCTGCCTCGACCAAGCTCGTGCCCTCGCCCAGCCGATACTCCGGATGAATCATGTCGATACCACCCCCGACCCGACGGGGCGTCCCAAATGCTTGAACAACGGCACCTTGCCTGAATTGCGATACCTGTGCCTGACGAAAATGAAAAAACCGAAGGGTCAACAGTCCGGTGCTGTCTTCTACCTTCACCAACAGGCTGCGGCGGCGACCCGAGGTGACCGCGGCGGCTCGTACCTCGCCCTCAACTAACGCGTCCAGTTGGTCCCGCAGGCCGGCAATGGGCGTGACGCGGGTTCTGTCCTGATAGCGATAGGGAAAGTGGAACAGCAAATCTTCCAGAGACTGGATGCCGATATCGGCCAGTCGGGACGCCATTTTTTCTCCGACACCGCGCAGCGAGGTGACGGGTTTTTGAAGGATGGATTGGCTCAAATGCGCCCCGGGCTGCAGAGATCTCATGCTACGCTCACATCTTAGCCATTCTTTGATAAAGCCGTGAAGTCATGCAGGTGCTCGTTCTTGGTTGTGGTGATATCGGAACTCGAGTCGGATTGACGCTTGTTGATTCTGGCTGGCGCGTGGCTGCAGCAAGGCGCCAACCAGAGTGCCTGCCTGAGTGCTTTGAGCCGTTCGAAATAGACCTGACTGATCCAAAACGTTTAGAGGTTCTTTCAGTATTACAGCCCGATTACGTCGTTGTGACGCCCACACCACAGACCTATGACCCTGAGGGTTATCGTGCAGGTTTTCTGGGAGTGGCCAGCACGCTGGCGGGGCAACCTTGGTTAAGACGATGCCGACGCGTCATATGGATCTCGTCGACCCGGGTTTATCGTGAATCGGACGGCAATTGGATTGATGAGCATTCCGCGCTCAATGTTGATGAGCCACAGGCCAGCGCCATGATCGCTGCAGAGGCGGCCATTCGCCGTGCCGCGACGGCGACCATCATCCGTCCTGCAGGCGTTTACGGAGACCCCGAGGGCATGCTCATGCGTCGAGTGCGATCCGGAGTGGGCGGCGCGGCAGGTGGTCAGCACGGTAATCGAATTCACCGTGAAGACTTGGCCCGGTTGATTGTGCATTGTTTGCTGCGGGATGCCTCCGGGCACGCGGTACCGCCGACGCTCATCGCGGCTGATCATGACACCACGCCTACCCATGAGATCGAGAGTTGGCTGGCAATTCAATTAGGGGTCACGCTGGAGAGGGCTGAGACGAGTCAGCGACAGCCGGCGAACCGCCGCTGTCAGAACGCACTACTGGGTCAGATCGGGTTCTCTTTCACCTATCCTACCTGGCGAGAGGGCTACAAAGCCGCACTCGACGCACTGGGCCACTCTAAAATGGGCTAGGGGTGCTCGCTGCTACAGAACCAGTATGGCTTCAACCTCTATGTCAGCGCCTTTTGGGAGCGCGGCCACCTGCACACACGCTCTCGCTGGGTACGGCGCCTCAAAGTGGCTGGCCATGACGGTATTGACCGCGTCGAAGTCGCTCAGATCGGTGAGAGAAATATTCACTTTCACGGCATTATTTAGCGTACCGCCAGCCGCCTCAGCAATGGCGGCCAGGTTGGTGAAGACCTGCTCTGCCTGCGCTGCAATATCGCCCTCCACCAATGTCATTGAAATCGGGTCAAGGGGTATCTGTCCCGATATCCAGACGGTATTTCCTGCCTTGATGCCCTGCGAGTAGGGCCCGATGGCTTGGGGGGCAGACTGTGTAGCGATAACCGCTCTGTTAGACACGTGACACTCCTGATTGGGCAAGCCCTGCGGCTATTGAATAATGGACTGCTTCGGGCCGCAAGACGAAACGGATGGGCGGGTTGAGTCAGCGTCTGGCGCTACGAACAACCTTGAGCACACCATCAACGGTTCGCAACCGCTTCATGACCCGAGCGAGATGGGTTCGGCTGTTTACCTGTAACTCCAGATCAACAAAGGTGAATTCAACGTCCTTGTTTTGGGTCGCAATGCGTTCGATATTTAAACCGATGGCACTGAGCCTAGTGGCGAGGACTGCAATCATGCCGCGTCGGTTCTCGACTTGCACGCGAAGGCCAACAGGATAGGTTCTCTCGATAACGTCGTCCCAGTGCAACGAGATCAGCCGGTCAGGCTGTTCCCTGAGCTCTACCAGATTGCGGCAGTTGTCTCGGTGGACCATCAAACCTTTTTCTTGACCAAGATATCCCTGTATAGGGTCGCCGGGCAGTGGGCAGCAGCACTTCGCGTAAGTGACGCCAACGCCCTCCGTTCCGCGAATACCCATCGTCGCTGCCTCACCGCTGACAGCGGAGTCATCACTGGCGCCCGTGAGATGGGCCACGACAATATGCGGTAGCGTGTTACCCAGTGCGACATCAATCGCCAGAGAGTCCATGTCACTCTTGCCGAGTGCGTTAAGTGCCGATTGCATGGTTTCCTGGTCAATGGCGTTTAGCCGGCTATCCTGCGCCATTAATGCGCGGTCGAGGAGGTTGCGACCCAGCGCAAGTGAATCCTCTCGGCGTTGATCCTTCAAAAAATGACGGATGTGGGTTCGCGCTCGCGCTGTCACCACCCAGTTCAGCCAGGATGGGCTGGGTCTGCCCGTTGGTGAGGTGACGATCTCAATGGTGGCGCCACTCTCCAGAGGTTCGGATAACGGAACCAGTTGATTGCTCACTCTGGCCGCCACGCAGTGATTCCCGATATCGCTATGCACGGCATACGCAAAGTCGATCGCACAGGACCCTTTCGGCAGCTCGAGAATGTCACCCCGAGGGGTAAAAACATAAACCTCGTCAGGGAACAGGTCGATCTTGACGTTCTCAATAAACTCCAACGAGTCGCCGGCGCGTTGTTGCATTTCCAACAGCCCCTGCACCCATTCTCGGGCGCGGGTATGAGACATACTCGCGCCCGTTTCCTCGGTCTTGTAAAGCCAGTGGGCGGCAATCCCGTTATTCGCCATGTCTTCCATTTCATGCGTACGAATCTGGATCTCAATCGGGACGCCGTGCATACCTTTTAGAACGGTGTGCAATGACTGATAGCCGTTTGCTTTCGGAATAGCGATGTAGTCCTTGAATTCTCCCGGGACCGGCTTGTAGAGGCTGTGCACCATACCCAGCGCCCGGTAACAGTCGTCGACAGAGTCGACAAGTAGCCTGAAGGCGAAAATGTCCATCACCTCTGAGAATGACTTTCGCTTGGCCTTCATCTTGTTGTAGATGCTGAAAAGATGTTTTTCGCGGCCGACGACGTTGGCACTGAGGCCCTCGCGATTCAAAGTTTGGCCAATCTGGTCACGGATCTGGTCAACCAACTGTTTACGGTTGCCGCTGGCGGCCCGGCGCGCTGCCTCAAGACGTCTGGCGCGCATTGGGTAGAGGGCTTTCAGCCCTAAATCTTCGAACTCCATCCTGACTTCGTTCATGCCCAGACGCATGGCGATGGGGGCGTAGATGTCCAAAGTCTCGCTGGCGATTCGCTTGATCTTCTCCCTGTTCAGTACGCCCAGAGTGCGCATGTTATGAAGCCTGTCGGCCAGCTTGACGAGGATGACGCGAATGTCCTTGGCCATCGCCAGCGTCATTTTTTGAAAATTCTCCGCTTGCCGGAGCTCAACCGAGTCGAATTCGACGTGGGTCAGCTTGCTGACGCCATCCACCAGCTCCGCGACTTCCTCTCCAAATTGGGCGCCGATATCCTCTTTGTTGACGCCAGTATCTTCAATCACGTCGTGGAGGAGTGCCGCCATCAGGCTCTGCGCGTCCATATGCATGCGCGCAAGAATGCTGGCAACGGCCAGCGGATGCGTGACATAGGGCTCACCACTGCGCCTGGTTTGGCCATAGTGGGCCTGCTCTGAGTAGTAGTAGGCTCTGCGGACGAGCTGAGCCTGTTCTAGCGGCAGGTAGTCGGCAATCAGCTGCTCAAATGAGGCAAGTGAACTGTTCGCAAACTGCCCACCTGCCTGGGCGGACTGCGCGCGGGGGGATCTCCCCCGGGGTAAGGTAATCCCGGGGAGTGAGCCGCTGAGTGCCTGTAGTGTTGTTGCCACCACCGCCAGCGGGTCACTGTGTCAGAGGATTGGGGTCTCGAAACTGGCTGCCAGTTCCTCTTCCGCCTCGATTTCGCTCTCGCGGGCCAGAACCTCGGGTGTAATTAAACCCTCGGCAATTTCTCGCAACGCGATGACGGTGGCTTTGTCAGAATCGTCTTCAACCAGCGGGTCTTTTCCGCCGATTGCCATCTGTCGGGCACGTTTCGAGGCCAGCATCACTAGCTCAAACCGGTTATCGACATTATCCAGACAGTCTTCAACTGTTACTCTTGCCATAGCAGTATGGCCTCCTCTCATATCGCTGAATCATCGCGGCCGCGCAGTATACCCTAGTCATTACGTTGACAGCGCGTTGGCGTCGTAAATATGCCACCTACAAGGCATCTACGATCGGCTCACAACAGCAGATCGTCAATCAAGTCATGAAGTGCCGATTGCTGCTGATCCGTCCTGAGCCGCAGTGAGCGCACGAGGGCACGCAACTCCTCCAGCGCCGAATCAAAGTTGTCGTTAATGATCAGATAGTCTGCTTCGTGCCAATGGGACATTTCGTCCCGCGCAGCGCGCATTCTGAGCTCGATCGTGTCCGCATTGTCTTGAGCACGGTTTTGCAGGCGGGTTTTCAGCGCTTCAATGGACGGGGGCAGTATGAAAAGCCAGGCACTGTCTGGCAGGAGTTGCCGAACCTGTTGCGCACCTTGCCAGTCTATTTCCAGGATGACGTCTGCGCCCTCTGCCAGCCGCGACTCCAGCTGGTTCAGGCTGGTGCCGTAATAATGTCCGAACACCTCGGCGGACTCAAAAAAAGCCCCCGCATTGCGCATCTCGTGGAAGGCCTCTGTCGTAATGAAAAAATAATTGACGCCCTCAGTTTCTCCGGGTCGTTGTGGGCGGGTCGTGTGTGACACCGATACCTCTACCCGTGGCTCTTGCTCAACCAGCGCTTTGATCAGAGAGGTTTTTCCCGCGCCACTGGGAGCTGAAATAATCAGTAATTGTCCTCGGGATGGATTCACACCGTACCTATTCAATATTTTGGATTTGCTCGCGCATCTGCTCTATCAGCACTTTAAATTCGACAGACATGTTGGTGGTACTGAGCGCCGTCGATTTTGAGCCGAGTGTATTGGCCTCTCGGTTGAGCTCTTGCATCAGGAAGTCGAGTCGGCGACCGCAGGGGCCATTACCTGCCAAAGCGGTTTCAATAGCATCCAGGTGAGCCTCGAGGCGATCCATCTCTTCCTCGACATCGGCGCGCTGCAAAATATAAACAATTTCCTCTTCAAGCCTGACGGGATCGGCCTCGATATCAACGGCATTTAGGCGATCCAGCAGCTTCTGGCGATGCGCTTTTTGAAGCTCGGGGAGTTGCTCGCGCAGATCCTGCAAGTGACCCCGCATGAGGTCGGCGCGCTGGCGAATCATTTCGGCCAGTTTTTCCCCCTCTTGCAGCCGATTTTCTCGGAGTCCTGCAAGACAGTCCGAAGTGGCTGCGAGTGCAGTGGCGTGCAATGTCTCGGGATCTGTCTCTTGCTCCACCAATATGCCTGGCGCAAGTAAGAGGGCCAGCTGATCTGGCTTGGCAGCTTCGGGGAAGGCGTTTTCAATTTGTCCCAATGCTCCCTGCAAGGCGGATAGTCGCGTAGCGTTGATCGCCGTTGGCGCGTCGCAGTCTGCGTCCAGCGTACGGATCACGAATTCAAGCTTGCCCCGCGAGCAATATTCATTCGCCCTGGTCCGCAACACACTCTCCATACCGCGCAGGTTATCCGGCATGCGAAAGTGCAGGTCGAGATAGCGGTTGTTGACAGAGCGACACTCGACAGTGACCGTCACAGCGCCTGTTGTTACACTCGCGCGGGCAAATCCAGTCATGCTCTGTGTCACTGTGATCCTCCCCTGTAGACCGTCGCAATTGTAACAGCAGTGGTCCGCTCACATTGTCCCTCAAGCAGGAGAAACACCATGCAGATCGATGTAAAGCGACCCAGCGGCCGGCTCCCTCAGGATACGCGGCCAATCCAATTTGAGCGCGGTTATACATGTCATGCAGAGGGATCTGTTCTGGTGTGTTTCGGCCTCACAAAGGTGATTTGTACCGCCAGCATCAGCACCGGCGTGCCGGGATTTTTGCGGGGTAAAGGGCAAGGCTGGTTGACGGCTGAATACGGCATGCTACCCCGGTCCACCGGCTCGAGGATGGATCGCGAGGCGAGCCGGGGTAAACAAAGTGGCAGAACCATTGAAATCCAGAGACTCATCGGCCGGTCTTTGCGAGCCGCGCTGGATTTGACGTTGTTAGGGGAGCGAACGCTGACAGTCGACTGCGATGTCATTCAGGCTGACGGCGGCACTCGCACAGCGGCTATTTCGGGAGCATGCGTTGCGGTTGTCGATGCGTTGAACGCGCTTCAACGATCTGGCGAGCTTGAGGCGGATCCTCTGCGGCACCTCATTTCTGCCGTGTCGGTCGGGGTGTGGAACGGGGTGCCGGTAGCTGACTTGGATTACGCGGAGGATTCCAGCGCGGATAGCGATATGAATGTGGTGATGACTGAAAGTGGCGGCCTGATCGAAGTTCAGGGGACGGCAGAGGGAGCGACGTTTACTCAGGAAGAACTCAACGAATTGTTGGCACTCGCTTCGTCTGCAGGCGAGGCAATCACGGCAGCACAACGAGCGGCGCTGAGCGAGGGTTAAAGCTTAAGATCGTAGTCCATCACAACCGGCGCGTGGTGGGAAAATGCCTGCTCTTCGTATACATAGCCTCGCTGAACATGATTCACCAAAAGCTCTGAGATGATTTGGGTGTCCGTGCGCAAGCCCCCGGCATCGTCGCCATCAGGCCACCACGTATAAGCTCCGGGTTCCTGGTCTGCCAGCGAGAACGCGTCGGCGTACCCACTGTCATACAGGTCCAGTAGCCATCCTCTCTCTGAGGCCGAAAGACCGGGGAGCGCTTGGCTGTTGCCGGCGTCCTCGGCATCGGCATGGTGCGCCATGAGCTCCCAGCCTCCACACAAAATGTAGCCACGGCGTTTATTCCGAACCTTTTCGAGATGACCGCTGAGTTGGGACAGGAAGCCCAATTTATGTGCCATTGCCTCTGCGCTTCCCTGTCCAGAGGGCACCAACACCGAGCCGATACTGATGTCGGAGTAGTCCGCCTGAATGTAGAGGCCCTGAGCGTCGTAATCATCAAAACCCAGGCCCCAGATGATGGCCTTGGGCAGTTCTTTGCAGTAAATGGCAACGCCGTTCAGGCTGGGGTTGTCATAATGATCCAGAAAGTAGGGGTGGTAATGCTCGGGGAAAAAAGCATCGCCGCGCAGAGTGTGTTCTGCGCAACGTGTGTCCTGCAGGCAGATGATGTCTGCGTCTTGAGCAAACAGCCAGTCTAAACCGCCGACCTCTGCGGCCCGTTCGAGCCCCTCTGTGACGAGGCTGATGACTCTCATTGCTAGTCCTGCTTGCTGTGATCCCATATCATACGGTGAAATGAAGAACCCAGACTGCGCCCCGGCTGAGATTCAGGACCGTTGGTCGCAGTCAAGGTCCTCTGCAACGCCATGGAGTCAGGTGTGAGTGACGCAACGCAAAGTTATCGGCAGGACTTTATTGAACTCGCTTTGGAGTGCGAGGTGCTGCAGTTCGGCGAATTTGAACTGAAGTCAGGCCGTGTGAGCCCCTATTTTTTTAACGCGGGCAAAATATCTTCAGGGGCAGCGCTCGCCAGACTCGGGCGATGTTATGCAGCGGCGCTGTCCCACTCCAAACTCTCGCCAGATATGTTATTCGGGCCCGCTTATAAAGGGATCCCATTGGTTGCCAGTACAGCCACGGCCTTGTTTAGCGACCATGATATTGATTTGCCCTTTGCGTTTAACCGAAAAGAAGCCAAAACGCATGGTGAGGGGGGCAATATTGTGGGGGCCAAGCTCCGAGGCGACGTGGTGGTGGTGGACGACGTGATGACCGCCGGAACGGCTATCAAGGAGTCCATGGCGATATTAGATGACGCGGGTGCGCGTGGTATCGGCGTTCTGATTGGTCTTGACCGTTGCGAGCGAGGCGCGGGTGAGCTCTCTGCGGTGCAACAGGTCGAGCAGGATTTCGGGTTGGGTGTAACCAGCGTCATCTCCTTGCACGACATCATCGAGTGGGTGCAAAGCGCCCCGAATATGACGGCCCATCTAGAGGCGCTTGAGCGATACCGGGAGCGATATGGTGTTACCTAGAGTAAGAGCCCTCTCTGCCGGGTTAGCGCTCGTCGCGCTCTCCGCAACCGGTCTTGCAGCTGAACTCTACCGCTACCAGAACGAGGCCGGTGTGACGGTGGTGAACTGGGCGATCCCGGCGGCATACGTCACGAACGGCTACGAGGTGCTCAATGAAGCGGGGCAGGTGGTTCGCGTTGTGGCGCCCGCAAAAACGGACACTGAACTCGA
Source organism: Halieaceae bacterium (assembly GCA_011523115.1). GTDB lineage: Bacteria > Pseudomonadota > Gammaproteobacteria > Pseudomonadales > Halieaceae > Luminiphilus. Next base: position 17,589 of record WTHO01000021.1, read on the forward strand.
GAGAGAGGCGGCTCAAGCCCGGGTTAGAGACGCAGAAGCTGCGGCTGAGGCTGCGCAACTCGAGCGTGATACCTTTTTATTGCGACGCTACAGTACGGTCGCAGACATTGAGGCGGCCCGCGACCGGTCGCTTCGGGAACTGGATATCCGGATATCAATTCTCAATAGCCAACGGGCAACCTTGGCCGATCAACTTGCCCGTCACGAGGCGAAGCTGGCATCCAGCGCCGCAGCGGGCGACTCGGCCAGCCAGTACGAGCAGGAGACGGTGGCTGCGCTACGAGCCGAGATCGCAAGCCTTGATGAGGCCATGGCGGGCAGGAAGCAGCAGTCTGCGGCGCTGGCAGACGCGTATGCCAGCGACATGGCGCGTTTTGCCGAGTTGGAAGACATTGTGGCGTTGCGCCGACAGTTAAGCTCCCCCGACACGCAGTAGCAAGACTGATTAGCGCTTAATGCTGAGAGGCAATGCCGGGCTTCATCAGCTCTGCGGTAAGCACCGTCCATTGTTCTGCCCAACCCTCGGTCGGTAAACGCCGAAACTCGCTGCGGCAGTATTGATTCACCCGCCCGTCAGCGGCGGCCATGAGCAATTCTGCAGCCGTTTTCACGGCAACCTGAGGGCGCAGCCCTTCCCGTAGTTCAGCTTCCCGCAGGTATTGCCGTAACTGAGTTTCCAGACGTTCATAGAGTTGTGCGACCTGATGGTGGAGGCGCTCGGACTCGCCTGTGAGGGCGCGGCCAGTGAGCAGCCGGGTAATACCGGGGTTCCGCTCGCAAAACTCGATGAAGAGTCTGAGAAGGCCCTGACACTGCGTGATGGCACCGGCTTGTTGTTCAGATAGCCTGCCGATGCGGGCGAAGAGCGTATCTTCTGCAAAGGCAATCAGCGCCTCAAACATTTTGGTTTTCGAGGGAAAGTGTCTGTAAAGCGCGGCTTCGGAGACGCCGACGGAGGCAGCAATTTTTGCCGTGGTGATCCGCGTATCCGGCGTTTCTTCGAGCATCTTAGCCAGCGCTTCCAGAATCTGCTGTTTGCGGTGAACGACTGTCGAGTTGCCGCGGTCGGGCATTGGATTTTACTCGCCCCTAAATAGTCTGATGCTAATCAGAGACGCCCGCCTGCGCAAACCGGCCTCGACGTCAGCTGCGATTGCTGATTTGAGTGCCGATACCCTCATCCGAAAAGATTTCCAGCAACGCGGCATGGGCGACGCGTCCATCAATTATGTGGGCGCTTGTCACGCCGCTCTGAACGGCATCCAGTGCGCACCGGATTTTCGGGAGCATGCCTCCGTGTATCACGCCGGTATCGATCAGTTCCTCGACTCCGCCGGTGCTGAGGCCAGTCAGTATTTGTCCCTCGGCATCGAGCAGTCCCGGCACGTTGGTCAGCAGCATGAGCTTCTCCGCCCGCAACACCTCTGCCAACTTGCCGGCGACCAGATCAGCGTTGATGTTATAGGTCTGGCCGTCTGTGCTGCCGGCAACCGGCGCGATGACCGGAATATAGTCACTGCCACTCAGCATGGAGAGAATATCTGTATCGATACTCTCCACTTCCCCAACCTGACCGATATCCTGTTGACCTTCGGCACCCCAGTTACCTGACAATTTCTTTGCTTGAATGAGCTGACCGTCTTTCCCGGTGATGCCGATAGCGCGACCACCATTGCGATGGATACTGTCAACGATTTCCTTGTTGACGGAGGCGCCCAGGACCATCTCGACCACATCCATGGTGTGTTCGTCGGTCACCCGCATGCCGTCCACAAATTCGGTTTCGATGTTGAGGCGATCCAGTAGTTGACCAATCTGAGGGCCTCCGCCGTGCACGACAATGGGATTCATTCCCACCAGCTTCATCAGCACGACGTCTCGCGCAAAACTCTCCTGCAAATCTGCATTGGTCATCGCGTTGCCGCCCAACTTGATGACAAAGGTCTTGCCGGTGAAGCGTTGAATGTACGGCAGCGATTCGGTCAGGATGCGAGCAAAGTTACCCGCTTCCCCCTGATTTAGCGACATGACGAGGCTCTCAGTTTCAGTGTGGCCCAGAGCATGGGCCGGCAGACGTGTAAAGGCAATGTGAGAATGCCGCAGCCGCTGTGCTGCCCCGCGAAACAAGTGGCGCTGATATCACTCGCTCAGTTGAGTCGCCAGTGCCGCAACAATGTGTTCTGCGATGACATACTTGCTCGCCAGCGCTAAGTGGGTCTCGTTTTCAGCGGTAATGAGGTGAACGGCGTTCTGGTTGGAGCCAAAGGTCGTCTCCGGTGCGCTGACATCATTGGCGATAATCATATCCAGGCCCTTGCGTAATCTTTTGGCTCGCGCGTGGCTGAGCAGATCATGGGTCTCTGCGGCAAACCCTGCGACGATTCGGGGGCGGTTGGGCAGTTGCGCAACTGTCGCGATAATGTCTGGATTCTCGACAAGATCAAGGCTGAGCCCGCGGCCCTCTTGTTTCTTCATTTTCTCGCTTGCCTTTGCTGCCGGGCGATAGTCCGCCACCGCCGCCGCGCCAATGAAAAAATCCGCATCGCCGGCCAGCTTTGTCGCTGCGTCACACATTTCAACTGCCGAGGTCACCTGGTGCACAGTGACCCGCGCTGGTGGTTCCAGAGCGACGGGGCCCGATATCAGTTCAACTTGAGCGCCAGCGGCCGCAAAGGCCTGCGCCAAGGCGTAGCCCATCTTGCCTGAGCTGTGATTGCTCAGGTAGCGCACGGGGTCAATGGCTTCCCGGGTAGGGCCTGCGGTAATGACTACGCGTCTCCCCTCCAAAGATCGGTTTTCGAAGCGCTCACTCAAGGTTGCCACGATCGCCTCAGGTTCAAGCAGTCGCCCCGGCCCAATATCGCCGCATGCCTGCTCTCCCGCATCTGGCCCGATAATCTGTATGCCTCGCGATGCCAGAAGCGCAACGTTGTCCTGAGTGGCAGCGTGAGCCCACATTTGCTGATTCATGGCCGGTGCTACGGCAACCGGTGCAGGCGTTGCGAGCGCAACGGTGGTGAGCAAATCGTCTGCCCGCCCCTGCGCGAGACGCGCGATCACATCTGCGGTGGCCGGTGCGATGACCATCAAATCAGCCCAGCGAGCCAATTCGATATGCCCCATACCGGCTTCAGCTTCCTCGTCAAGGAGCTCTGTATGGGTGGGCTCACCGGACAGCGCTTGCATGGTGAGCGGAGTGATGAATTCTGTGGCCCCTCGGGACAGCACCACCCGAACCGCGGCACCTTGCTTTTTGAGCAGCCGCACGAGCTCAGCCCCCTTATAGGCGGCGATGCCTCCCGAAATAGCGACCAGTATGTGGCGTTGATGCAGGCGGCCCATAGGCCCTCACGGCTACAAATTCGGGGGCACCCTAGCATTTGCCGGGGTTTTTGCACACTTGGATTCGTTGCCGGCGAGCCTTGCTTGCGCCCCCAAGGCCCCTCTGGTATAAAACGCGCCCTCTAGATATCTGGATGAAAATCATCATGTCACGTGTCTGTCAGGTAACGGGAAAGCGGCCCGTCACCGGAAATAACGTTTCTCACGCCAAGAATCGTACCAAGCGACGGTTCTTGCCGAACCTACACAACCATCGCTTTTGGGTAGAGTCAGAGAAACGCTTCGTTTCGTTGCGGCTCTCCTCAAAGGGCATGCGGATCATTGATAAGCGGGGCATCGACGCGGTCCTAGAGGACTTGCGTGCCCGCGGCGAGAAAGTCTGAGGATTGAATCATGCGCGAAAAAATTAGAATGAATTCGACGGCGGGTACCGGTCATTTTTACACCACGGACAAGAACAAGCGGACCATGCCCGACAAGCTTGAAATGAAAAAGTACGACCCGGTCGCGCGTAAGCACGTGATCTACAAGGAAGCCAAGATCAAGTAACTTCGGCGGCATCCAATCGAGAACCCCGGCATAACGCCGGGGTTTTTGTTTGTCACCGCGCTATTCTTGTTTTAACTACCGAAGAGTCCGGTCAACGGGCGGTAGGACCCCGAAGATCGCAGACTTTGATGTAACGAGCATGCCTGAGCTACCAGAAGTTGAAACCACCCGAAGAGGGATTTCACCCCATGTTCTGGGCCGGAAGGTGCAGAAGGTGGTTGTCCGCGAGTCACGACTGCGCTGGCCCGTACCCGAACAGTTAGAGCAAGCGCTCTCCGGAGCGCGAATCACGGCTGTGAATCGCCGTGCCAAGTACCTGTTGGTGGAGACTGATAGCGGCATATTAATGGTGCATTTAGGCATGTCTGGCAGCCTGAGAATCATGCCTGCCGGGACGCCGCCGCTTTTCCACGATCACATCGATGTCGTGCTTGATGATGGAAATTGTCTCCGCTACCACGACCCGCGTCGGTTCGGCAGCTTTCATTGGCTGGACAGCCCTGCTCATCCCTTGCTTGATCATTTAGGCCCGGAACCCTTGTCGACGGCGTTTAGCGGTGCCTATCTGTATGAGCGATCACGCCGCCGGCAGCTATCGGTTAAACAGTTTGTCATGGATGGCAAGGTCGTCGTGGGGGTGGGCAATATCTACGCCAATGAAGCACTCTTTATGGCGGGCATCCACCCTGCGCGCGCGGCCGGCCGCGTTGCGCTCAAGCGATATGAATCTCTGGCCGAGACGATCAAAACCGTTCTGCGTGACGCAATCGAGCAAGGTGGCACCACCCTGCGAGATTTTGTGGGTGGTGATGGGTCGCCGGGATATTTTGCGCAGCAACTTCGGGTATACGGCCGTCAGGGCCAGCCCTGCAGGGCTTGCAAGTCGGTCCTAAAAGAAATCCGGCAAAGCGGTCGTAGCACGGTTTTTTGTCCGGGCTGCCAGCGCTGATCCGTCTGGGCGGTCAACGCCGCAGTCGCAACCCGATACGACCCCGCCTCATTGACCAGCGAATCGCTGTTTGAGTGCCTCTGCGACACGACCCGGTACGAAGCCGCTCACATCTCCCCCCAGCCCCGCGATTTCACGGACCAGCGACGAAGAAATGTAGGATAGATCAGCACTGGGCGTCAGAAAAACGCTTTCGAATTCCGGATCCATTGCGCGATTCATATTTGCCAACTGGAACTCGTACTCAAAGTCAGCCACCGCCCGCAGCCCGCGAAGCACGCAGTGCGAGTCTTGTGCGGTTACAAAGTCGATTAACAGGCCGCTGAAGGGCACGACCTCGGCTGCGGGCACATGCTCGAGGCACGACTGCGCCAGCGATACTCTGGTATCGAGGTCAAATAGCGGCGCTTTTTTCTCGCTGGTGGCAACGGCTACGACCACTCGCTCAAATAGTTTCGCTGCCCGCTCCACCAGGTCGATGTGGCCATTGGTAATGGGATCAAATGTCCCCGGATATACCACAGTGTGGGTTAACACTTCACGACTCCCTATCTGTACCTCCCGAGCCTACACAAGTCTTTAAAAGCCGACAAACCGTGCTATTTCGCTTCTAGGCGCGGTTTTAGCAGGCGATATAGGACATCCCCGGCCGTTTTCTCACGGTGCACCTCATAGAGCGCCTCCGGGACGGATTCGGGCGCGGATCGCCTGCTTTCAAAATAAACAAAGCTGCCTTTGTGAAGGCGGGCATTGGCCGCAAGCTGATGCAGGGCCGGTTCGCCCAAACCACAATCAAAGGGTGGATCCACGAATACGATATCCCAAGCCTCGTGCTCACCAGCAAGGTATTCGGCTGCAGTCGAGAGCGCAGTAGCCGGGTCATCAGGCGCGGGATTTGCGCCCAGTGCGGAAAGGTTATTCCTGATGGATAGCAGCGCTTGCTCATCGGCATCAACAAAGTCACAGGAGGCAGCGCCGCGAGATAGCGCCTCCAGACCCAGAGCCCCGGATCCCGCGAAGAGGTCAAGGCACCTCGCGTCAGCGATCACCGGCGTGAGCCAGTTAAACAATGTTTCGCGCACTCGGTCACCCGTTGGCCGCAGCCCGGGGCGGTTTACCACCGTCAGCTTTCGCCCGCGCCACATGCCGCCGATAATCCTGAGCTGAGCAGCGGTTTGTTTTGGCGCAGGCTTCATACTGTAACCTTTTACGGGGTGCTAGACTGCCAACACAAGTGAGTCGGTCAGCGGCGCCCAGTGGACCTGAAGCCCTCAGTCGAGTCAAACGGATCATGAAGTTATTCAAACGTCGCGCCAAGCCTGACAGCGGTACTCCAGCAGCCTCACCAACCGAGGCGATCGATGGCGCCTCAGCCGAAGAAGTTGAACCGGGTCAGATGCCCGACACTTCCAGTGCCGACTCGACAATCCAGTTCGGTGTTGAACAAGCAGGTGATTCTGAACCCCTGGCGGCGCCTGCGGGGATGTTCGGGCGCCTTCGGGATGGGCTGAGTCGCAGCAGGAGTCAGATCACTGACGGGCTGGCTACGCTGGTACTGGGCAAAAAGCAGTTGGATCCGGCCTTGATGGAGGCGCTGGAAGAACAATTGATTATGGCCGATCTTGGGCTTGAGGCGACGCATCGCGTGCTCGAACTGCTGCGCCAGAGGCTCGACCGTAAGGCACTGGGGACAGAGGAAACGGTGATGTCCGCGCTCAAGGAGACACTGACAGAGCTACTCGCCGAACAACAAAAGCCGCTGGATATCATCGCGCATCAACCGTTTGTTATCTTGGTCGTTGGGGTAAACGGCGCTGGCAAGACCACCACCATCGGCAAATTGGCGAGTCGGCTCAAAAAAGACGGAAAGAGTGTGATGCTCGCTGCGGGTGATACTTTTCGGGCTGCCGCAGTGGAGCAACTCCAGGAGTGGGGAGATCGACACGATGTACCCGTGATCGCCCAGCACACCGGCGCCGATAGCGCCTCGGTCCTTTATGATGCGCTGGCCGCTGCTAAGGCTCGCAGCGTCGACGTATTGATTGCTGACACTGCCGGAAGGCTACAGAACAAATCTCATTTGATGGACGAGCTCAGCAAGGTTGTGCGCGTGATGCGCAAGCAGGATGAGAGGGTTCCCCATGAGACGCTCCTCGTACTGGATGCTGGCACAGGACAGAACGCTGTCTCACAGGCCATCGAGTTTGATCAGGCAGTGGGTGTGACCGGTGTTGCGGTCACCAAGCTCGACGGGACGGCTCGCGGAGGCGTGTTATTTGCCATCGCGCATAAACTCAATCGCCCGATCAGGTATGTCGGAGTGGGCGAGCAATCAGACGATCTCCGTGATTTTGTCGCGCGGGATTTTGTCAGTGCGCTTTTGGATGCGTAACTCCTGGATGCGTAAAGAGCTCGGTGCATGATCGAGTTTGACCGTGTGAGCCGCCGGTACGGTGACTTCGACGCTATACGCAACCTCAATTTGACCTTGGCGCGTGGTGAGATGGCTTTTCTGACGGGCCACTCAGGTGCGGGCAAGAGCACACTGCTGCGTCTGCTCTTGTTGCTCGACCGACCGACAGGAGGCGAGATACGCGTCAATGGCGAACGCACCGCGTCTATCCCGGCCCGGTCTGTACCCAGCTATCGCCGTCGCTTTGGGGTGGTGTTTCAAGAGCATCGTTTGCTGTTCGACCGGAGTGTCCACGATAACGTGGCCTTGCCATTGGTGATGGCCGGCTTCTCTCCGAGAGACTCGGCTCGCCGCGTACGGGCAGCCTTGGATAAGGTTGGCCTGTTAGGGAGCGAGCGGGCAAATCCGGCCACTTTGTCCGGTGGTGAACAGCAGCGAGTGGGGATTGCGAGAGCGGTTGTTGCCCGGCCCGAGTTTCTCATTGCCGACGAACCGACGGGCAACCTTGACCCCCAGTTGTCTGCAGAAATTATGGGGCTCTTTGAAGCCTTTAATCAGGTGGGTGTGACCGTGCTGGTGGCGACACATGATTTACCGCTGATCTCGAGAATGCGGCATCGGATTATCACTTTGAACGCCGGCCTTCTCGCCGGCAC